>JANLUW010000009.1:0-13444 GCA_031363645.1 Rhizobacter sp.
GACGGCGGATTATGAGTCCTCTGCTCTAACCAACTGAGCTAACGGCCCACGCGCCGCAATTGTAGGCAGGCGTGCCCGGCCGCGCGGCGCGGCCTACTTCGCGCTCAGCGCATTGCTTACCAGCTTCGAGGTGATGTCGACGATCTGGATCATGCGGTCGTAGGCCATGCGCGTCGGCCCGATCACGCCGAGCGTGCCCACCACCTGACCGTTGACTTCGTACGGTGCCGACACTACCGACAGTTCCTCGAACGGCACGACCATGCTCTCGCCGCCGATGTAGATGCGCACGCCCTCGGCGCGGCTGCTCACCTCCAGCAATCGCATCAGCTGGGTCTTCTGCTCGAACACGTCGAACAGTTTGCGCAGGCTGCCCATGTCGCTGGAAAAGTCTTGCACCGCCAGCAGGTTGCGCTCGCCGCTGATCACCACCTGCTCCTGGCTGTCGGCATGCGCTTCGCTGCCGGCTTGCACCGCCGCCTGCATCAGGCTGGCGATCTCGCCGCGCAGCGCGTCGACTTCGGTTTTCAGGCGCTCGCGCACGTCTTCGATCGTCAGGCCGCGGTAGTTGGCAGTCAGGTAGTTGCTGGCCTCGACCAGTTGCGATTGTGTGTAGTCCTGCGCCGTGAAGATGACGCGGTTTTGCACATCGCCGTCGGGCGCCACCAGGATCACCAACACGCGGCGCTCCGAGAGCCGCATGAACTCGATGTGGTGAACCACGCTCACCTTGCGCGGCGCGGTGATCACGCCGACGAAGCTCGAGAGGTTCGACAACAACTGTGCCGCGTTGGCGATCACGCGCTGCGGTTGGTCGTGCGGCAGTTGCGGCGTGGGCGCGGCGCCGACGAACGGCTGCGCGGTCAGCATCGTGTCGACGAAGAGGCGGTAACCGCGTGCGGTCGGGATGCGGCCGGCGCTGGTGTGCGGGCTCGCGATCAGGCCGAGGTCCTCGAGGTCGGCCATCACGTTGCGGATGGTCGCCGGTGAAAGCTCCAGACCACTGGCGCGCGAAAGTGTGCGCGAGCCCACCGGTTGGCCGTCGGCGATGTAGCGTTCGACCAAGGCTTTCAACAGTGTTTTGGCGCGATCGTCGAGCATCGCTCGATTGTAGGTTGCGAGAGGTTTTGGGCGCCTGTCGACGCGGATCGCTGTGGTGTAATTCTGTGCATGTCCAGCCCCTTTCGTCATGCCGCGCTCGTGGGGAAGTACCAGGCCCAAGGCATTCGTGGCGAACTGGAAGAAATCGCCCACTTTCTCGTGCGCCAGGGCCTCGAAGTCTCGCTCGAACGCCAGACCGCGCTGAACACCGGCATCGACGGCTTCGACGCCCTCACCGTCGACGAGCTCGGCCGCGATTGCGACTTCGCGGTCGTCGTCGGCGGTGACGGCACGATGCTCGGCATCGCGCGCCAGCTCGCCCACTTCAACACACCGATGGTTGGTATCAACCAGGGGCGCCTGGGCTTCATCACCGACATCAACATCGCCCAGTTCGCCGAAGCACTCGCGCCGATCATCGCGGGTGACTACGTCGAAGAACGCCGCACCATGCTCGAGGGCGACGTTTGGCGCGATGGGGTCTCGATCTTCGAGGGCTACGCGATGAACGACGTAGTCGTGAGCCGTGGTGCCGCCGCGGGCATGGTCGAGTTGAAGGTCGACATCGGCGACGAGTTCGTCGCGAACTTCCGCTCCGACGGCCTGATCATCGGCTCGCCCACCGGATCGACCGCGTATGCACTTTCGGCCGGCGGACCGATCCTGCACCCGGGCATCGCCGGCTGGGTGCTGGTGCCGATCGCACCGCACGATCTCTCGAACCGACCGATCGTGTTGCCCGATACCGGCGAGATCAGCATCGAGATCGTCGCTGCGCGCGACGCGAGCGTCAGCTTCGACATGCAGTCGCTCGCGAGCCTGCTGCACGGCGACCGCATTCGCGTGCGTCGCTCGGCCGACCAGGTGCGCTTTTTACACCCGCAAGGCTGGAGTTACTACGCCACGCTGCGGCGCAAGCTGCACTGGAACTCAGGGGTGAACTGAGGTGTTACGCCGACTCTCCCTTCGCGATTTCGTCATCGTCTCGTCGCTCGAAGTCGAGCTCGACGCCGGCTTCTCGGTGTTGACCGGCGAGACGGGTGCGGGCAAGTCGATCCTGGTCGATGCGCTGCAGCTCGCGCTCGGCAGCCGCGGCGATGCGGGCGTGGTGCGCGAGGGCGCGGCGCGCGCCGAGATCAGCGTCGAGTTCGATGCGCCGACGAGCCTCGTGCAGTGGCTCGACGCCGGCGGCTTCGATGCGAGCCGCGACGGCGAAGAGCGCTTGCTGCTGCGCCGAACCATCGACGCGCAAGGAAAGAGCCGCGCGTGGATCAATGGCAGCGCCGCGACGATCGCGCAGTTGCGCGAGGCCGCAGACCACCTCGTCGACATCCACGGCCAGCATGCGTGGCAGAGCCTGACGCGCGGGCCTTCGGTGCGCGGGCTGCTTGATGCCTTCGCCGGTGTCGATGCAGCGCCGCTTGCTGCGTTGTGGTCGCAGTGGAAACACGCGACCGAAGCGCTCGCCGCCGCCAGTGCGCAGCAAGCCGGGCTCGACCGCGAACGCGAGCGCCTTGCCTGGCAAATCGGCGAGGTCGACAAGCTCGCACCCGGCAACAACGAGTGGGCCGAGCTCGATGCCGAGCACAAGAAACTGGCGAACGCGCAGTCGCTGATCGACGCAGCGCGCAGCGCGCTCGATGCGCTTGCCGATGCCGACGACAACGCCGACGCACTGACCGGCCGCGCGCTGCATGCGCTCGAAAGCGTGGCGTCGTTCGATGCGCAACTCGCAGCGACGATCGAAGTGCTGCAAAGCGCGCAGGCGCAATTGCAAGACGCCGCCCACACGCTCAGCGGCTACCTGAACCACACCGACCCGGAGCCACAGCGACTGCGGGCACTCGACGAGCGCTTGTCGGCGTGGATGAGTTTGGCGCGCCGCTACCGCCGGCCCTCCGAAGAGCTGCCGGCGCTGCTCGCACAGTGGAAAGAAGAGTTGCACGCACTCGAAGCCGCGGCCGATCTCGAAGGCCTTCGGCATGAACTCGCACGCGCCCTCGCAGCGTTCGAGGCCGAAGCCAAACGCGTATCTTCGGCCCGACGCACCGGCGCACCGAAGCTCGCCAATGCGGTCACGCAAGCGATGCAGCAACTCGGCATGGCGGGCGGGCGTTTCGAGGTTGCGCTGCTGAAGCAGGCGGCACCGCAATCATTCGGCATGGAGTCGGCCGAGTTCCTCGTCGCCGGCCATGCGGGCAGCACGCCGCGACCGTTGGCCAAGGTCGCGTCGGGTGGCGAGCTGTCGCGCATCGCGCTGGCGATCGCGGTGACGACGAGCCAGCTGAAAACGCGCGACGGCCATGGCACGGAGAGCGGCGAACCCGCTGCGGCCACGCTGATTTTCGACGAGATCGACGCCGGCGTCGGCGGTGCGGTCGCCGAGTCGGTCGGCCGGCTGATGAAGCAGCTCGGCCGCGATCGGCAGGTGCTCGCCGTCACGCACTTGCCGCAAGTGGCGGCCTGCGCCGACCACCACCTGGTCGTCTCGAAGCAGTCGCGCGACGGGCTTACGTTGAGCGACGTCTACGCGGTCGGCGGCGAAGTGCGCGTGGCCGAAGTGGCGCGCATGCTCGGCGGCGAGCGGCTGTCGAACACCAGCCTCGCGCACGCGCAGGAAATGCTCGCGGTCGGTGCCGATGCGGTTCCGGCGGCACGCGGGCGCAAGCGGTCATGAGCGAAGCGCAATCTTTGCCATCAACCACTTCGCCACGCGAAGTGGTGTTGGTCACCGGCATCTCCGGCTCCGGCAAATCGGTCGCGCTGCACGCGCTCGAAGACGCGGGCTTCTTCTGCGTCGACAACCTGCCGCCTGAGCTGCTGCGCGAATTTTTGCAACTCGAACTCGGTCGGCGAGACCGGCGTCTCGCGATCGCGGTCGATGTGCGCAGCGCCGGTTCGTTGCCGCACCTGCTGCCGCTGATCCAGCAGTTGCGCACCGAAGGCACTGCGATCCAGGTCATCTTTCTCGACGCCAACACCGATGCGCTGGTGCGGCGTTTTTCCGAAACGCGCCGTCCGCACCCGCTGTCGGCCGAGGTGCCGGGCAACGCGCCCACCGACCAGCCGAACGATCGCCACGCGTTGGTCGAGGCGATCGAGATCGAGCGTGAACTGCTCGCCGAGCTGCGCGAGGTCGCGACCGTGCTCGACACCAGCCAGCTGCGCACCGCGCAACTGCGCATCTGGGTGCGTGACATGGTGCGCGCCGGCAGCAACCGGTTGACACTCGTGTTCGAGAGCTTCGCGTTCAAGCACGGCGTTCCGCTCGATGCCGACTACGTGTTCGACGTGCGCGTGCTGCCGAATCCGCACTACGTTCGCGAGCTGAAAGCACTCACGGGGTGCGACGCGCCGGTCGCCGACTTTTTGCGCGCGCAGCCCGAGGTGGGCGAAATGCTGGGCCAGATCGAGGCCTTCATTGCGCGCTGGCTGCCGGCGTTCGAAAGCGACCAGCGCAGCTACCTGACTGTTGCGATCGGCTGCACCGGCGGCCAGCACCGCTCGGTGTATTTCGCGCAGACCTTGGCCGAGCGCTTTCGCGGCCGCTCGGCCACGTTGATCAGGCACCGGGAGCTCGACGCGCGCTGACTCGTTCGGCGGTGCGTTATCGAGGTCAGTCAGCGGGCTGCGTCGAAACCGACGCGAACAGCAGCTTGCGCAGTGGCGACGGCAGGCCGGCGGCGAGCGCTTCGTCGATGCTGAACCAGCGCCCCGTCGGCCACGCGGATTCGATTCGCGCGCGCCGCGCGGCGCCGAGCCGCACCGGCAAGGTCCAGCGCATCGGGTGCAGCCGCCAGTCGAGGTGCGTCAGCACGTGCGTGAAGCTCGGCAGCGATTCGCCAGCACCCGGCCACCCGGCGCTCGCCGCCTCGAACGCCGCGCTCGAATCGAACTCGGGCAGGCTCCACAGGCCCGCCCACACGCCGGTCGCGGGCCGCTGTTCGAGCCACACCTCGTCGCGCCCGTGGTCGACCCTTCTCAACCACAACCACACGTGCTCGCGCCTGCCGCGCTTGAGCTTGCGGGTCTTCACCGGATAACGCGCTTGCGTGCCCGCGCGGGCCGCCGCGCAGTCGTCACGCACGGGGCACAACAGGCAGGTCGGCGAGCGCGCGCTGCAGAGCGTGGCGCCCAGGTCCATCAGGCCTTGTGTGTAGCGCTCGATCTCGTGCTCGGGCAACAGCGTGGTCGCCTCGGCCCAGAGCGCGCGCTCGTGTCGGGACTCGGCCAGATCGCCGTCGAACGCGAGCACGCGCGCGAGCACACGCTTGACGTTGCCGTCGAGGATCGCAACCCGTTCGCCGAAACAAAACGCCGCGATCGCCGCGGCCGTCGAGCGGCCGATGCCGGGCAGCGTGATGAGCTCACTGCTGCTGCCGGGAAAGCGCCCACCGTGTTGCGCGACGACCGCCTGCGCGCAGGCGTGCAGGTTGCGTGCGCGGCTGTAATAGCCCAGGCCGCTCCAGAGCGCGAACACGTCGTCGAGCGACGCGGCAGCGAGTGCCGCCACATCGGGGAACCGTTGCAAGAAGCGCGCGTAGTAGCCCAGCACGGTCGAGACCTGCGTCTGCTGCAGCATGATTTCGGAGAGCCACACGCGGTACGGATCGCGGGTGTTTTGCCATGGCAGCGTGTGGCGGCCGTGCGTGCGCTGCCAGTCGACCAGCCGTGTGGAGAACGCGGCGTGTGTCAGGCGATCAAGCCTGCGCACGTTGGCGCGAGCTGCCCGCGGCGCCCGGCAAGACCAACGAGATCAGGTCGTTGCCGGCAACCGGATCGGCCTTGGCCTGATCGCGCAGCGCATCGAAAAGTTGTTTCGCTCGGCGCAGAAGGCCTTGCAGCCGCTCGTCTTGAGCTTCGAGTTCGGCGATGCGCAATTCCAGATCACTGGCGGCGTTTTGCACGCGTTCGAGCGACTCGCGCCGGCGCCTGAAATTGCGGCGCCGCTCGCGCAATTGCGAGTCGACTTGCGACGAGGTCGACTTGCTCCACAGCTCGAGTTCGGCACTCGCGTTCTCGAACACCACGCGCAGCTTGGAGACCAGCATGCGCCGGAACTGCTCCATGAACTTTGGGCTCGACAAGCGCAGCGCCTGCGTGAGCCCGAGGTATTGCGTGTAGCCGGTTTCGATCTCGCCGAGCTCGGTGAAAAACCGCGTGAGTGCGGGCGCGCGCGTCATCGCGAGGCTGAAGCCGAACTCGCTGTTGAGTTTGCCGAACGAGGCGCCGAGCATGTCGCGGATCTCGTTGCTTC
The DNA here is from genome assembly GCA_031363645.1 of Rhizobacter sp. Classification (GTDB taxonomy): domain Bacteria; phylum Pseudomonadota; class Gammaproteobacteria; order Burkholderiales; family Burkholderiaceae_C; genus LMDS01. The sequence goes on from JANLUW010000009.1 coordinate 6,359, forward strand.
CCACCTGCCCCCCGTCGAGCAATTTGCGCAGGCGCGCGCAGAGCGCAATGAACGCCTTCTTCGCACCGAGGTTGAGCAACGAGGCATTCATCTGCGCCTGCATTTCGGCCACTTCTTCGCGCAGCCGGTCCGACGAGAGGCCTACCAACGCATCTTTGAGCATTCGGCTGTGCACGACGCGCAGCGCCTGCAGGCGCACCGTGCATTGCTCGAATTCTTCTGTCTCGGTGTCGATGCGCCCGAGCATCAGCCGCAGCTTGCCGCCGCTCTTGCCACGCAGGCCGCGCAGCTCGAACAGCTGCTCGGCAAGCTGGCGGCGTTGGTCACCGAAGCGCCGGGACACATGCGTTTCGAGCTGCTGCGCGCCGTCGGTCACGACCTGTTCGAGCACCTGCCGGCGCTGTGGCAGCAGCTGCGAGCCGAGTGCCGCTTCGAGCGCCGGGAGCCGACTTTGCAGCAGCAGCTTGTCGTCGCCGGCCACTCGCGCCGCGAGCGCCTGGCGCGCCGACACCGGGTACACGCGGTCGACGCTGACGCCGAGCGTGCGTGCGGTCTCAACGCATTGCGAAGTGATTTGCGCATCGACCTGTTCTTCGGTCGAAAGCGGGTCGGCTAGCGCATCGATTTTGTTGAGCACGACGAAGCGCGAGAGCGCGTGCGTGCCGAGGTGATCGCGCCAGATACCGAGGTCGGATTTGGTCACGCCGGTGTCGGCGCCGAGGATGAAGACGGTCGCGTGCGCGGTCGGCAGCAGGCTGAGCGTGAGTTCGGGCTCGGCGCCGATCGCGTTCAGGCCCGGCGTGTCGAGCACAACCAGGCCCTGTTTAAGCAGCGGGTGCGGGTAGTTGATCAGCGCGTGGCGCCAGGCCGGCACTTCGACCCGGCCGAAGTCGTCGACCGGCGGGTTGTCGTGGGGCCGGTCGTCGTCCCAGAAGCCGAGTTCGCGCGCCTGGTCTTTGCTGACGAATTTGGTGCGGGTAAATTCTTGAAGCGACTCGGCCAGGCGCTCGGGGTCACTGATCTGCAGCGGCCGAATCGTCCAGGCACGGCGCTGCGGGCGCAGCTCGGCGAGCGAGAGACCTTCGAGCCGCGTCTCGATCGGCAGCAGCATCAGCGCGGCGTTTTCGTCGGCATCCCACGCGAGCTCGACCGGGCACATCGTGGTGCGCCCCGGTGTGGCCGGGAGCATGCGCCGGCCGGTGTCGGCGAAGAAGATCGCGTTGATCAACTCCGACTTGCCGCGCGAGAACTCGGCGACGAAGGCGACCACAAGCTTCTCGTTGCCGAGCCGGTTGCGCAGCGCGGCCATCTGCGCCGCAGAAAGCGGATCGGCCATCTCGTGGTCGGCGAGGTAGCGCGCGAGGTCGTCGAGCCGCCGCGCGAGCGTCGTTCGCCAGCCGCTCAGGGTGTCGAGGCTGATCGCAAACGTTGGGGTCATGGGCGGTGCGGGGTTTGGGTCTGCATCCAGGCGGCAAACGATGCTAGCGCAGGGTTCCAGGGCCGATCTGCGCGAAACATCTGCTCACCAGCGAGTTCGGGCGTAAGTGCGAATGATTGCCGGAATGTGGCTAACGGCGCTGGCACGTCGAGCAGAAATATGTCGTTCGCTGGCCTTGAACGATGCGCCGTATGGTGCCGACGCAACGCACTGAGGAGGCATCACGCAAACAGGGCAGGCCGGCTCGACCGTAGACCCGCGCCTGACGCTGGAACTGGCCCGCCGCACCGTGCGCATCGGTGAAGTTGCGCAGCGTCGAGCCTCCGAGTTCGAGTGCGCGGGCCAGCGTGCTGCGCACCGCGGCGGCCAGACGATCGCAACGCGCGAGGCCGATTCGGTCGCTGCGGGTGCGCGGGTCGATGCCGGCCTCGAACAGCGCCTCGCACGCATATATGTTGCCCGCGCCGACGACGATGGCGCCGCCGAGCAACGCCTGTTTGATCGCGACACGGCGACCTCGCAACGCGGTGTGCAAGTGTTCGCCGGTGAAGGCCGGATCGAACGGCTCCAGCCCGAGGCCCGCGAGCAACTTTCCGGCGGGCCCCGAATCGATGGCCGGCGACCAGACGACGGCGCCGAAGCGGCGCGGGTCGGTCAGGCGCAAGGTTCCCTGCCCGGTGACCAGATCGAAATGGTCGTGCGGACCGGGCTCGCCAGCGGTGTCGCCGAATGAGAGTGCGCCCGACATGCCGAGGTGCATCAGCAAGCCACCACGATCGAGTGCCATCCACAAATATTTACCGCGTCGAGTGACTTCGCCGACGGCCTGCGCGACCAAGGTTTCGGGCGCCACGCCGAGCGGCCAGCGCAGCGGTTTGCCGACACGCACCGCGTGGATTCGCGCGCCGAAAATGCGGCCCGCGAAGCTTTGCCGCGTGACCTCGACTTCAGGGAGTTCGGGCATGCGGGCAATTATCGACGCTCCGTCGCCCGGCACCCCGGCGACCTAGAATCAGCGGCAGCTTCAGGAGAGACCGCATGCCCAACTTCCACCCCCGAACCGGCCGCGCCATGGTTCTGCCGGCTTTGCTGGTCTCGCTGTTGATGAATGTGGGCGCTTCCGCGCAGACCCCAGTTGCTTCGGAAGCCGACAAAATCGCGCCGGAGAAAATCCGGAATTCGGCACTGAACGCGCCGCTGTTCCAGCAGCTGCTAATTGGCGAGATCGAGGTGCGCGAGGGCGACCTGGCTGCGGGCTACCAGTTGCTGCTCGACGCCGCGCGCCGCACGCGCGACGAGCAACTCTTCCGCCGTGCAACTGACATCGCGCTGCAAGCCCGCGCCGGTGACGAGTCGCTGGCGGCGGTCAAGGCATGGCGCACGGCGCTCCCGGACTCGGTCGACGCGCTTCGCTACCAAGTGCAAATTCTGGTGCAGTTGAACCGCACCTCCGAAGTGGTCGAGCCACTGCAGGCACTGATCAAGGCCACGCCGCCAGCTGAGCGCACCGCGCTGTTCAGCGCGCTGCCGCGCTTTCTCGCGCGCAGCAACGACCGCGCGCAAGCCGCGCAAATCATCGAGCAGGTGCTGCTGCCGTATGCCGACGCACCCGAGACACGCGTCGCGGCGCGCGTGAGCATCGGCCGTGGCTGGCTCGGCGCGATCAACGGCGAAAAGGCGCTCGCACTGGCGCAAAACGCTCACGAGATGGACCGCAGCGCCGAGGCCCCGGCCGGGCTCGCCCTCGAAATGATGCCGGGCATGCCGGCCGCCGAGGCGATCGTCAAAGACCACCTCGCCGCCAAGCCCGACAGCAACGCGGTGCGCCTGATCTACGTTCGCACGCTCCTCGCCTCGCAGCGCCTGGTCGATGCGACCGGCCAGCTCGAGACACTGACCCAAAACTCGCCGAAGCTGCCGCAGGCTTGGCTAACGCTCGGCGCGCTGAACGTGCAGTTGCGCGAGCCGGTGTCGGCGACGACTGCGCTGATGAAGTACATCGAACTGATTCAAGCCTCTGAAATGCCGGCGACCGACACCGTCGCGGCAGCGGCAGCCGACGCCGAGGCCGAGCCCAGCGACGAGGAAGCGCCACCGGCATCCAAAGAAGATGCACTGACCCGCGGCTACCTGCTGCTCTCGCAGGCAGCCGATCAGCAAAACGATTTCAAGGCCGCCGAAGGCTGGCTCGCGAAGATCGACAGCCCGAAGCGCGCCCTCGAGGTGCAGGTGCGCCGCGCCTCGCTGCTCGCACGCGAAGGCAATGTCAAAGAGGCCCGCGATCTGATCCGCCGTGTGCCTGAAAAAACACCGGAAGACGCGCGCGCCAAAGTGCTTGCCGAGGCGCAGGTGCTGCGCGACGCCAAGCTCTGGCGCGACGCGAACGATGTGCTCGCGCAGGCAAACAAGAAGTACCCGGACGACGTCGACATGATCTACGAGCAGTCGATGATGGCCGAGAAGTTGAACCGGCTCGCCGACATGGAGCGCCTGTTGCGCCGCGTGATCGAGTTGAAGCCCGATCACCAGCACGCCTACAACGCGCTCGGCTACTCGCTGGCCGCGCGCAATGTGCGGCTGCCCGAGGCGCGCACGTTGATCAAGAAGGCGCTGGAATTGAGCCCGGGCGAGCCGTCGATCACCGACAGCCTCGGCTGGGTCGAATACCGGCTCGGTAACAAGCCCGAAGCCGTGCGCTTGCTGCGCGAGGCCTACCGCGGCCAGCCCGATGCGGAGATCGCGGCGCACCTGGGTGAGGTGCTGTGGGTCAGCGGCCAAGTCGACGAAGCCCGGCAGGTCTTGCGCGAAGCGCGCAAGCGCGACGCGACGAACGACGTGCTGCGCGAAACGCTGACGCGTTTGCGCGTCGATTTGTGAATTGGCGAGGTCGCGCGTCGGCGCTGATCGCAGCGCTGGCCTTGGCTGCGTGCGCATCAGCGCCACAGGTTGCGGCGCCGGTGACTGGCGACACGCTGGCGGGCCGGCTCGCAGTGCGCGTCGAAGCGCACGACGGTACCGCGGCCCGCTCCGAGAACGCCGCGTTCGAATTGCAGGGCAGCGCGCAAGCCGGTCGGCTCGATCTTTCGACACCGCTCGGCAGCGTGCTCGCGCAGGCGCGCTGGGCGCCGGGATCGGTCGTGCTCGCGACGCCACAAGGCGAGCGCAGCTTCACCGATCTTGATGCGCTGACGCAAGAGGTTTTGGGCGAGAGCGTGCCGGTCGCGGCGCTGTTCGACTGGCTGCGCGGCCGACCGTGGCCCGGTGCGGCGACCGTCACGAACGAGGCGCCTGCCGAGGCCGGCTTTACCCAGCTCGGTTGGTCGGTGAGCCTTGCGCGCTTCGACGACGGCTTGGTCGTCGCCAAGCGCGATAGTGCGCCCGTGGTCACGGTGCGCGCCAAGCTGGATCGCTGACTCATGAAGGCGCTGTATGACGTCGCCGCGCCGGCCAAGCTGAACCTGTTCTTGCATGTCGTCGGCCGTCGCCCTGACGGCTAACACCTGCTGCAATCGCTGCTCGTGTTGATCGACTGGTGCGACACGCTGCATTTCGAGTTGCGGGCCGATGGCAGGCTGGCCCGCCACGACCTCGGCTCGGCGTTGCCCGCAGACGACCTGTGCCTGCGCGCGGCGCGCCTGTTGCAAGCCGAGAGCGGCACGCCGCTCGGCGCCGACATCTCGATCGACAAAGCCGTGCCCTGGGGTGCGGGCATGGGTGGCGGGAGCTCCGATGCGGCCTCGACCCTGCTCGCGCTGAACCGGCTCTGGGGCCTGAACTGGTCGCGTGCGCAGCTGCTCGCGCTCGGCCTTCGACTCGGCGCCGACGTGCCTTTTTTCATCGGGGGCCGCAACGCGATCGTCGAAGGCATCGGCGAGCGCCTGACCACGGCACCGGTTCCGGAGCAGTGGCTCGCCGTCGTCAAACCCGCCGCCAACATCGACACCGCGGCCATTTTTGCCAACCCGCGGCTGGTGCGCGATACACCCGCTGCTATACTCGAAAGCTTCGCTGTTAACGCAAACCAAAGCATTCTTCAACCTGGATTCGGGCGAAATGATTTGCAAGCCGCAGCGCAAGCAGAATGCGTGCAAGTGGGTCACGTGGCGTCGATGCTGCAACAGCAGTTCGGCAATAGCCGCATGACGGGCTCAGGCAGCGCGGTGTTTGCGAGAGCAGCCACCGGGCCGGAACCCTCGGCACTTCTCTCGGGTGAAGAGACGCCGGCAGTTGCAGCGGGCTGGGTCGGCAGAATGTGCCGGAGCCTGAGCGTTCACCCGCTGGTCGGGTGGGCCGCAGACTGAACAAGTTGCGGTCGGCAGATTGAAAAATCTGTCGACCTGTGTAGGGGAGTCGCCAAGTTGGTTAAGGCATCGGATTTTGATTCCGACATGCGAAGGTTCGAATCCTTCTTCCCCTGCCAAGTCTGTTGATCCCGGCGCCCCCGGGAGTGTTTCGATCCCGGGATGAATAACGTGCTGTTCAACACCTTGCTGTTCACCGGGAATGCGAATCCGGCGCTGGCGCAGGAGATCGCCACGCACCTGGGCGTCGAACTCGGCAAAGCCCGCGTCGGTCGCTTTTCCGACGGCGAAGTCGACTGCGAAATCCAGCAGAATGTTCGTGCCCGCGACATTTTCGTGATCCAGCCGACCTGCGCGCCGACCAACGAGAACCTGATGGAACTCTGCATCATGGTCGATGCACTGCGCCGTGCCTCGGCACGCCGTGTCACAGCCGTGATCCCGTACTTCGGCTACGCCCGCCAAGACCGCCGCCCGCGCTCGACGCGCGTGCCGATCAGCGCGAAGGTCGTGGCCAACATGCTTGAAGCCGTCGGCGTCGAGCGGCTGCTGACGATGGACCTGCATGCCGACCAGATCCAGGGCTTTTTCAACATCCCGGTCGACAACATCTACGCGTCGCCGGTGCTGCTGTCTGACCTGCAGAGCAAGCGCTACGACGACCTCGTGGTGGTCTCGCCCGACGTGGGCGGCGTGGTGCGCGCGCGCGCACTGGCCAAGCAGTTGAATTGCGACTTGGCGATCATCGACAAGCGCCGCCCGAAGGCCAATGTGTCGGAGGTGATGCACGTGATCGGCGAGATCGAAGGCCGCACCTGCGTGATCATGGACGACATGACCGACACCGCCGGCACGCTGGTCAAGGCCGCCGAGGTGCTCAAAGAGCGCGGCGCCAAACGCGTCTACGCTTACTGCACGCACGCGGTGTTTTCCGGCCCGGCGCTCGAGCGCATCAAGAACTCCCAGCTCGACGAGGTGGTGGTCACGAACACCATTCCGCAAGGCGAAGACGTGAAGAACTGCGCGAAGGTGCGCGAGTTGTCGGTGGCCTTCCTGTTCGCCGAAACGATCCGCCGCATTTCTGACGGTGAATCCGTCACGTCGTTGTTCGCCGAACAAAACGCGAATTTTTAGAACACGCAAGCGTGCCTCTTCGGAGATGCGCTTTCTGTCGCGAGACTCTTCGGTCTCGCGTTGTACGAAGAGCTTGGTCGCGGGCCTTCACATTTTGGAGCTACACATGAAATTCACCGCTTTCGAGCGCACGTTGCAGGGGACCGGAGCGAGCCGCCGCCTGCGCATTGCGCAAAAGGTTCCCGGGATCGTTTATGGCGCTGGCACACCGTC
>JANLUW010000012.1:0-3283 GCA_031363645.1 Rhizobacter sp.
CCCACAGGCACCCGCCCACGGCCATGCGTGGAGGCACCTTCTCTTCGCGACGATCTCGGAGCAACAGCCGGTGGTGGGTTCAAGGACGGGACGGATGGGTGCCCAGGCGCACGGGCGGCGCTGAGCATCGCAGCGCAGCGGGGGAAGTCCGTCGTACCCGGCAGACCGGCGAGAAGGCTTCATGCGACGGCGCGTTCAGCGACGGTGCGGCACCATCGCAGCCGCCCCGCGGAGCGAGAAGCGCAAGGAACCCGCAGCGAAGCGAAGGGCGCCGCCGCTGCGGCTGGGCGCCCATCCGCCCCGGCCTTGCCGCGCGCACGCAAAACGCGCGAACGTGAAACGCCACCATGAGCGACAAACCGAACGAAACCAAGTCCACCTGCCCTTATTGCGGCGTCGGCTGCGGCGTGATCATCGAAACGCAGGCCAACCAGATCACCGGGGTAAGAGGCGACCCTGACCACCCCGCCAACTTCGGGCGCCTCTGCACCAAAGGCAGCACGCTGCACTTGACCGCCACCCGCACGGTCTCGATGCACACGCGCTTGTTGCAACCGCAACTGCGCAACACTCGCAACGAGCCGTGCGCCGTCGTCGACTGGAACACCGCGCTCGACACCGCCGCCGATCGCTTCGCGAAAATCGTGCAAAACCACGGCCCCGACGCGGTCGGCTTCTACGTTTCGGGCCAATTGCTGACGGAGGACTACTACGTCTTCAACAAGCTTGCCAAAGGTTTGATCGGCACCAACAACATCGACACCAACTCGCGCCTGTGCATGAGCAGTGCGGTCGCCGGCTACAAGCAAACGCTCGGTGCCGACGCGCCGCCGGCCTGCTACGACGATTTGAATTCGGCCGAGACGCTGTTCATCGCCGGCTCGAACACCGCGTGCGCGCACCCGATCCTGTACCGCCGCCTCGAAGACGCGAAGCGCGCGAACCCGGCGCTGCGCACCATCGTCGTCGACCCGCGCCGCACCGAAACGGCCGACGCCGCCGACCTGTTCCTGCAGATCCTGCCCGGCACCGATGTGGCGCTGTTCAACGGCATGTTGCACGTGATGCTGTGGGAAGGCTGGCTCGACATGCCGTACATCGCAGCGCACACCAACGGCTTCGACGCGTTGAAAACACGTGTGCGCGACTTCACGCCGAAAGACGTGGCGCAACTTTGCGGCATTCGCGAAGCCGATCTGCTGCAGGCCGCAAGCTGGTTTGCCGGGCTCGACGCGCCGGGCGCGCCGCGCAAGCCGGCGCTGTCGCTCTACTGCCAGGGTTTGAACCAGAGCAGCAGCGGCACCGCGAAGAACGCAGCGCTGATCAACCTGCACCTTGCGACCGGGCAAATCGGCAAGCCCGGTGCGGGGCCGTTCTCGCTCACCGGCCAGCCGAACGCGATGGGCGGGCGCGAGGTTGGTGGGCTGGCGAATTTGCTGAGCGCGCACCGCGATTTGTCGAACGCCGAGCACCGCGCCGAAGTGGCGCGCTTGTGGAACGTGCCCGACGTGCCCGCTACACCCGGCAAGACCGCCATCGAAATGTTCGAGGCCGTTGCCGATGGCGAAATCAAGGCGCTCTGGATCGCCTGCACCAACCCCGCGCAATCGATGCCCGACGTGTCGGCGGTGCGGCGTGCGCTCGAGGTCGCGGAGTTCGTCGTCGTGCAAGAGGCGTTTTCCACGACCGCCACATGCGCTTACGCCGATCTGCTGCTGCCGGCGTCGACATGGGGCGAAAAGGACGGCACGGTCACCAACAGCGAGCGCCGCATCAGCCGCGTGCGCTCGGCGATGGCCGCGGTCGGCGAGGCGCGTGACGACTGGCGCATCGCGGCCGATTTCGCGCGGCGGCTCGCAGCGCGCTTACACCCCGAACGCGCGAGCGGCTTCGCGTACACCACGCCCGAATCGGTCTGGAACGAGCACCGCGAATCCACCCGCGGACGCGATCTCGACATCACCGGGTTGAGCTACGTCGCACTCGAAGCCAGCCCGCAGCAATGGCCGTTCCCCGAAGGCGCTGCGAGCGGCCGCGCGCGGCTCTACGAAGACGGCATCTTCCCGACCGACAACGGCAGGGCGCGGTTCGTCGACACGCCTTACGTCAAGCTCGCCGAGCCGCGCGACGTGCGCTATCCGTTCTCGCTCAACACCGGTCGCCTGCGCGACCAGTGGCACGGCATGAGCCGCACCGGCACGATCGGCCGCTTGTTCGGCCACGTGCCCGAACCGGCGATCGATATGCACGGGCAAGACATGCAGCGCCTCGGCGTCGCAGACGGCGACCTGGTGCAGGTCACGTCAAAACGCGGGTCGATCGTGCTGCCTGCGAAGGCGAGCGAACAGCAAGGTCTGGCGCAGGCTTTCATCGCGATGCACTGGGGCGACGAATTCTTGTCGGGCAGCACCTCGATCGGCGAACGCGCCGCGGGCGTCAATGCGCTGACCTCACCGGCGTTTTGCCCGAGTTCCAAGCAACCCGAACTCAAGCATGCGGCGGTCAAAATTCTGAAGGCCACGCTGCCTTGGAAACTGCTGTGCGTGGCCTGGTTGGGTGATGTTGACGCGCTGCGCGCACGCGAGCAGCTCAAGCCGCTGATGCAGGCCTTTGCGTTCGCCGCTTGCGTGCCGTTCGGGCGCGAGCGCAGCGGCGTGCTGTTTCGCGCTGCCTCGCATGAGGCGGCCGACGAGGCGTTGCTCCAGCGCATCGAAGCCATCCTCGGGGTCAACGTGAAAAGCGCGCTGCACTACACCGACAAACGCCGCGGTCAGCACCGCAGCATGCGCATCGAACCGAATGGCGCCGAGGCTCGCCTCGAAGGCTTCATGCTCGCCGGCGACATCAGCGCCGAGGCGTGGGTCAAGCCGCTGCTGCAAGACGGGTTGCCGGCGCAGGCCTACGGCCGATTGCTGCTGACCCCCGGTGCCAAAGCGCCGGTCGCGGTAGCGTCGCGAGGCAAGCAGGTCTGCAGTTGCTTCGATGTGAGCGAGCGCCAGATCGAAGCCGTGCTGCCAACGGTTGCCGGCTCGCCCGATGTGCAACTGCTGCAGTTGCAAGGCCAGCTCAAATGCGGCACCAACTGCGGCTCGTGCATTCCCGAACTCAAGCGCATCATCCAGCTCCGCCGACAAGTGGCCTGACAATTGCTGAAGGCCCTGCGGGAGACATGAATGGCGATCGCTGGCTACATCAAGGAAATCGGGCGCGGCAAAGACGGCGCGCGCTCGCTGGGTGAGGTGCAGGCCCACGACCTGATGAGCCAGGTGCTCGACGGCACGGT
>JANLUW010000136.1:0-6302 GCA_031363645.1 Rhizobacter sp.
ACCTGTTCGATCGCGTCTTCCATGCCGTAGAACTCGGCGAACGCGGGGTAGATCTTGATGATCTTGTTCGCGAACAAGCGCGACATGCGTGGATCGTTGCGCGTGTCGACGAACTTGGGTTCACCGATCGCCTTGAGCATGCGCTCGGCCGCGCTCGCGTAGGCGACGGGGTTGCGTTTGCACTCGGCGAGGTAGTCCTCGATCGAGAGTTCTTCTTCGCGGCTGCGCTCGAAGCGAGCGGCGAAGTTGCTGATCACGTCCATGCTGATCTCCTGTGCAGTTGCCAAGGAGACGTTGAGGGCAAGTACGGTGGCCGTTCAACGTCTGGGGGAAGTTCTGATGACACCCGGTGGGCGCCATCAGAGCTTTCCGTCGTCAGCGGATCATGTGACTCAAGCTTCGTTCATTCTGCGCCAGCCGGTCTTTGGAGTACACGGTTCAAGGCCATCCATTTCAGTGGCAAAAGCAACGCTACCCGTTTAGCAAACAACGTGCCGATGAAGCGTTCGTTGACCTTGATACGTTGCAAACCGTTGGCGGACGCACGAAGTTTCGAGGCTCGAGTTCAGCGTTGCGTGAGCCCGAGTCTATTGAGCAGCCCATTGAGTTCGTCGAGCGAGCCGAATGCGATCGATATCTCGCCTTGCTCGCCGAGTTTGGTCCGCTTTTTGATGCGAATCTCGACCGCCGCCGTCAACGCATCCGACAGTTCTTGCTCGATGCGCTGCAGGTCGCGCGGCTTCTCGTGCCGGGCACGCAGCAGTGGTGCGTGCCGGCCCGAACTCGCGCTTGCGCGTGCGACCAGTTTTTCGGCCTCGCGCACCGAGAGCTTCTTCGCGACGATCTCGCTCGCACTCAGGATTTGCTGTGCGCCTTCGAGCGGCAGCAGCGCACGCGCGTGGCCCATGTCGATGTCGCCGGCCATCAACATTTGCTGCACCGGCTCGGTGAGGTTGAGCAGGCGCAACAAGTTGCTCGCCGCGCTGCGCGATCGGCCGACGGCTTTGGCCGCCGTCTCGTGCGTGAGGCCGAATTCGTCGGTCAGGCGTTTGAGGCCTCGCGCTTCTTCGAGCGGGTTAAGGTCTTCGCGCTGGATGTTCTCGATCAGCGCCATCGCGGCGGCAGCTTCATCCGGCACGTCGCGCACGAGCACTGGCACGTCGTCGAGCCCGGCGAGCTTGGCGGCGCGCACACGACGCTCGCCGGCGATGATTTCGTACCGGTCTGGTCCGACCGATCGAACCAAAATTGGCTGCATCACGCCTTGCGCTTTGATGCTTTCGGCGAGCTCGTACAGCGAGCCTTCGTCCATGCGCGTGCGCGGCTGGTATTTGCCGGGTTGAAGCTGCGCAAGCTTCAACACATGCGGCAGACCGTCGCTGACGGTTGCGGGCGCATCGCCGGCTTCTTTGACGCGTGGGCCGAGCAGTGCTTCGAGGCCGAGGCCGAGGCCTTTGGGTTTCTTGGTGACCATCGGGCGATTGTCAGCGATCAAATCTGGAGCGTTGGCAAGAGCGCCCAGCCCTGCGGCCAATCGCCGAGGCCTGATTCGCCGTTGACGTGCCCGCAGCGGCCGATGTCGAAAGTGACAGCGCCCCAGCCGCCGGCCATTTTCTCGGCGCGTTCGGGCGCGCAAAAGGGGTCGTCGCTGCTGATCACCGCAAGGCTGTCGAAGGACAGGCGTTCGCGCACGATCGGCCGCCAGTTGAACAGGTTGGGTGGCATGTCGTCGCGCTCGGTATCGGGCGGGGCGACCAGCAGGGCGGCGTGCACACGTGCGGTGTGTTGTGAGTGCGCGGCCCACGCGGCGACCAGGTGGCAGCCGAGGCTGTGCGCGATCAGCACGGCGGGCGCGTCGGATTCGAGCAGCACCTCGTCGAGCCGCGCCATCCAGTCGCCGCGTTTGGGCCAGAGCCAGTCGGCCTGCTCGACGCGGCGGCAGCCGTGCAGCGCCTCCCAGCGGGTTTGCCAATGTGCTGCATCGGAGTCGAGCCAGCCCGGCAGCAGCAAAAAGCGGGTGTCGGCGGTGGTCTCGTGGGTCATCGGCGTGCTTTATCCTTGGTGGCTGTTTCGAGAGGACCAAAGATGGTGACCCTTGCGTTTGTCGACGGTCAGGAAGGCACGACCGGGCTGCGGATTCACGAGTATCTCGCGCAGCGAGACGACATCGAAGTGCTGCGCATACATGCCGACAAGCGCAAGGATGCCGGCGAGCGAGCGCGCCTGCTGAATGCCGCCGACGTGGCGTTTTTGTGCCTGCCCGACGTGGCCGCGAAAGAAGCGGCCGCGCTCGTCACGAACCCGAACACCTGCCTGATCGACGCGAGCACCGCGCACCGCACGGCGCCGGGCTGGGCGTTTGGCCTGCCGGAGTTGGCACCGTCGCAGCGCGCGTTGATCCGCCAGTCCAAGCGCATTTCGAACCCGGGTTGCCACGCTTCGGCTTTCATCCTGCTGCTGCGGCCACTCGTCGATGCGGGTCTGGTGCCGGCTGGGCTGGCGGTTTCGGGCAGTTCGATCACCGGCTACTCGGGCGGCGGCAAAAAGATGATCGAGCAGTACGAAGCCGGCGGCGATTCGCGCCTCGATGCGCCGCGCCCTTATGCACTCGGTCTCGGGCACAAACACGTGGGCGAGATGGCGACCCACAGCGGCCTGGCGACGCGACCGATCTTTCTGCCGGTCGTCGGCAAGTTTTACAAAGGTTTGTCGGTAAGCGTGCCCTTACATCTTTCGATGTTGAAGCCCAGTACGACGCCAGAGGCGGTGCACGCTGCCTTCGAGCAGCGCTATGCCAGCGAGCGCTTCGTCCGCGTCATGCCGCTTCGCGACCCGGCGTCGCTGGCCGACGGTTACTTCGACGTTCAGGCTTGCAACGACACCAATCGTGTCGACATCTTCGTGTTCGCGAACGACACGCAAGTGATGCTGATGGCGCGGCTCGACAACCTCGGCAAGGGCGCCAGTGGCGCCGCGGTGCAGTCGATGAACGTGCACCTCGGGATCGACGAAGGCAGGGGCCTGTGAGCCGGCGCTGATCGATCAGGCAGCCGACGGATCGCGCGTGCGGTAGTGGTACGCGTAGGCGTAGGTGAACCCGAGGCGCAAGTAGATCGAACGCGCGGCGTGGTTGTCTCCGTCGACCTGCAGGTAGGCATGACGCGCGCCGCGCAAGCGCGCTTGCGTGAGCAAGTGCTTGCACAGCGTGCCGGCCAAACCTCGCCCACGTGCCGCCTCGGTGGTGAACACGTCGTAGAGCCCGACGAGATCGTCTTCGATCGCGAACTGTCCGCACGCGACGGGCTCGCCGTTAGCAAGCAGCTCGAAACCGAAATGCGCCACCGGTGAGTTCAGCAATCGTTGGGCGTGGGCCTGGCGTTGCCCGAACGGCGAGCCGCGGAACCCGCCGACGCGTTGCGCGAAGGCTTCAGCGCCGATCGATCGGATCGCCAGGCTGTTGTCGTTTGCCTGCCCCTCGAACGCGGGCAGGCTGGCCAGCGCCATCACCTGCGTGTCGTCGAAGTACCGGAAACCTTGCGCGGCCAGCAGCGCGTCGAGCCCGGTTGGCGACGTGAACGGCGTGATGCGCACGATCAATGGCAGCTCGGCCTCGGCAAACACCCGCGCGCACGCGGCTAGCCGCTCTTGCACCGGCAAGCGCCCGGACGCGACTGCGTTGACGCAGCGTGCCCGCTTCGCCTTGCCCGGCGAGAAGCGCACGAGCCAGCCGTCAATCCAGCACTGCTGCGGCGGCGCGCTGGCGTTCAGCCCGGCATCTTCGATGCGTGACAGCAGGCTCGCGTCGAAGGCGGGATTGAGCGCGCCGTCGGCCATCGTTGTCAAGCGATCGAGCTGACCTTGGCGGTGGCAGCGGTTGCGGGCTCGCCCAGCCGGGCCGACATTTCCTTGGCGAACTCGACGAACGCGACCGCACCTTTTGAGTCGGGGTCGAACACCACGCCGGGCAGGCCGTAGCTGGGCGCCTCTGCCAGGCGCACGTTGCGCGGGATGACGGTGTTGAACACCTTGTCGCCGAAGTGCGTCTTTAATTGCTCGCTGACCTGCTGCTGCAACGTGATGCGCGGGTCGAACATCACGCGCAGCAGGCCGATGATTTCGAGATCGGGGTTCAGGTTTGAGTGCACCTGCTTGATGGTGTTGACAAGGTCACTCAGGCCTTCGAGCGCGAAATACTCGCATTGCATCGGCACGACAACGCCATGGGCGCTGCACAGGCCGTTCAACGTCAGAAGGCTGAGCGAGGGCGGGCAGTCGATCAGCACGAAGTCGTATTCGGCGTCGACCGCTTTCAGCGCGCCTTTCATCCGCTTGTCGCGCCGCTCGAGCGCCACCAGTTCCACCTCGGCGCCGGCCAGGTCGCGGTTGGCGCCGAGCACGTCGTACCCGGCCTTGGTGTTGACTTGGCGCGCTTCGGCGATCGTGGCATTTTCGAGCAGCACGTCGTAGACCGTGAGTTCGAGGGCGCGCTTGTCGACGCCAGAACCCATGGTTGCGTTGCCTTGCGGATCGAGGTCGACCACGAGCACGCGCTTGCCGATTTGCGCCAGCCCGGCGGCGAGGTTCACGGTCGTGGTGGTTTTGCCGACGCCGCCCTTTTGATTGGCGATGCAGAAGATTCTGGCCATGGGCGCCCGGAGTTGAAGAAAAAATGGCGGAAGCGTCGTTCGAATTATAGGGAGCGGCTTCGTGGCCGCCGAGCCGGTTTCAGTGCGCCGGACGCATCCATGCGATGCACCGGTCGGCATCCAGCCCTGGAACAGCGATTTGTTCCACGTGAAACACATCGACCGCATGGGACAGCAAAGCGAGTTCGTCGGTCGGCACCTTGCCTTTCATCGCCATCCAGACGCCGACAGGCAGGAGGTGATGGCGGGTCAACCGGGTGAAGTCGCCCAGCGACGCGAAGGCGCGCGAAGTCACGACATCGAAGGGCGCTGCCTTGAGCTGCTCGACGCGTGCGTGTTGCGAATGCAGGTTCGGCAAGCGCAACTCGCTGGCCACCTGCTGAACGAAAGCGGCTTTCTTGCCGACCGTGTCGACGCAGGTCACGTCGATCAGCGGGTCGATGATCGCAATCACCACACCGGGCAGACCGCCGCCGCTGCCGACATCGAGCAGCCGCGCCGGCAGAGCGCCAATTTTGCCCCGCAGCGGCTTGATCACTGCGAGGCAATCCACCAAATGTTGGACGAGCATCTGCGCTGGATCGCGAACCGCGGTGAGGTTGTAGTGCGCGTTCCATCGTCGCAGCAGTGTGAGGAAGGCAAGCAAGGCGTCTGCCTGCGCTTCAGACACGTCCAGCGCCAGTTGCGTGATGGCGGCCCGCAACGCCGGTTGAAGCGATTCGATTGCTGGATCCATCAATGCGCGGTTGTCGCGTCGGTCGAGGGCAGCGTCGAAAAGCCTTTGAACCGGCCCTTTTTCAGGTGAACCAACAGCAACGACACAGCGGCCGGCGTGATGCCGGACAAGCGCGAGGCATGGCCCAAGGTTTCCGGGCGGTGCTGGCTCAACCGCTGGCGCGCTTCGAACGACAGCGCAGTCACCTGCGCATAGTCGATCTTGTCGGGCAAGCGAAGCGATTCGTATGACGCCGCGCGCTCGACGTCGCGGTTTTGCTTGTCGATATAACCAGCGTATTTGATGCTGATCTGTGTCTGCTCGATGACCGAGTCGGCCAACAGCGGGCCGAGTTCTGCACGCAGTGTTTCACGTGAAACAGCGGCGTCGGGCCGGGCGATAGAGGCAATCTCGGCAATGTCATCGAAATCCACATCCGGCCGCCTCAGCAGTTCGGCCAGGCTGTACTCGTGCTCGATCGGCGCGCCGAGCAACCGGGTCGCATCGGCGGGCGGCAGGGCGCTCGGGTGCACCCAGGTCGAGCGTATGAACTCCATCTCCCGCGCGACTGCATCGCGCTTTCGGTTGAAGGCCGCCCAGCGCACGTCGTCGACCAAGCCCATCGCGCGGCCGGCGTCCGTCAGACGCATGTCGGCGTTGTCTTCGCGCAGCTGCAGGCGGAACTCGGCCCGGCTGGTGAACATGCGGTATGGCTCGGTCACGCCTTTGGTAATCAGGTCGTCGACCAATACGCCGAGATAGGCTTGGTCGCGGCGGGGCAGCCACGGCTCAGCGTCGCGAACCTGCAGCGCGGCGTTGATGCCGGCGAACAGGCCTTGCGCGGCCGCTTCTTCATAGCCGGTCGTGCCGTTAATTTGCCCAGCGAAAAACAACCCGCTTATCGAACGCGTCTCGAAGCTGGCTTTTAGCTCGCGCGGGTC
>JANLUW010000156.1:0-2022 GCA_031363645.1 Rhizobacter sp.
GGCAACTCCACTTGCCGCGGCGGCACGATCAACCGCAGCGCCTACTGGCAGCCCGCGATCATCGACACGAAAGACGGCACGCCCGTCAAGCCGCGGATCGCGATCATCTATTACAAGTCCGCGGCGTTCGCGCGGCCAGCCGACATCACGCCCTTGCCCCAAGGGCTGCGCATGATCGCCGGCGACCCGAACGGCAGCGCGGCGGTGCTTTGGGGGCCCACGGCATTCAGTTGCAATGGTTCGGCAATGGGCTCCGACCATAACTTTCCGCCGACCGCATCTCAGCCCGGCCCGCACAGCATTCCGAATTGCGCCGCTGGCGCCGAGGTTTGGGCTTCGGTGGTGTTCCCGCGCTGCTGGGACGGTGTCAACCTCGACAGCCCGGACCACAAAAGCCACATGGCGTACTGGCCGATCCCGAACCCTTATGTCGATGCAGCACACCCCGCCGGCAAATGCCCGCCGACGCACCCGGTCACACTGCCCGAGGTATCGATCACCGCGGTCTACCCGGTGATCGAGGCAAATGCACCCTCGCGCTGGCGCCTCGCGTCTGACACTTACGGCACCGACATCCCGGCTGGCTACTCGTTGCACGCTGATTGGTTCGGTGGCTGGCGCCCCGAGATCGTCGACCTCTGGAC
Source organism: Rhizobacter sp. (assembly GCA_031363645.1). GTDB lineage: Bacteria > Pseudomonadota > Gammaproteobacteria > Burkholderiales > Burkholderiaceae_C > LMDS01. The sequence continues at coordinate 645 of JANLUW010000156.1, forward strand.
CAAAAACTGCATCAACCCCGGCAAAGATTGTTCGGCTCACATGCTCGGTGACGGCCGGATGATGCTCGACGTCGGGATTTAGCGCGCCACTCACGTCGTCCATCAGCACCTGCGCACGCTTCGTAACAGATCCCTGTTCAAGGCGCTGACACCGCCAGTCGATATCAGCAACAGGCGCAGTCTTGCCCATCCCACTGTCCTCATTTTTCGAGTGCCCGCCCAGTGCAAAATTCCAGTAAACCATCGTTGTTGACCAGCCCCCTGTTGATCGCCATCGCAGCGGGTTTTTCCGCATGCGGTGGTGGCAACACCGGTGATTCGGCGAGCAAGAGTCTCGCCGTCTCCAATTCGCAATCGGCTGAAAGCGCGGTCGCGAGTGATGCAAGCCAAACTCACACTGCAATGGACTTGGCCGCCGTGGCGACCGATGCCGAAGCGTTGAGAGTCCGCAGATTCATCATCAACCCCAACCGGCCCGATCCGACACCGGCCCCCGTCACGGTACCGGCGGCGGTCGTGGTGCCGGTGGTCGCACCAACGCCAGCGCCAGTGCTCATGCCCGTTCCAGCAATAGTTGTGAACCCTCCTCCAAAAACAATTGCTGCGCCCGCGCCCGCGCTTAAACCAGCACCAACACCAACACCAACACCAACACCAGCACCAGCACCAGCGTCTACACCTGCCCCCGCCCCTGCGCCCTCCCCCGCGATGGGCCCGATGGTGAATGCGGCCAAGCTGCCCTCCGGCGCGCGTGGCTCGGCCGTCGACATGTTGGCGCCGACGAGCGATGTGCCCGCGCTCAGCCCGGATGGCACCGGTGACTTCCGCACCATTTGCACCTACTCGCACATGAACTTCGACGACCCGATCGTCTACCCGGGTCAGACGGGGGTGTCGCACCTGCACGCTTACTTCGGCAACACCGGCACCAACGGTCAATCGACGGCCGCGAGCCTGCTTGCCACCGGCAACTCCACTTGCCGCGGCGGCACGATCAACCGCAGCGCCTACTGGCAGCCCGCGATCATCGACACGAAAGACGGCACGCCCGTCAAGCCGCGGATCGCGATCATCTATTACAAGTCGGCGGCCTTCGCGCGGCCAACCGACATCAAGCCCTTGCCCCAAGGGCTGCGCATGATCGCCGGCGACCCGAACGGCAGCGCTCCGGTGCTGTGGGGGGCCTCAGGATTCAGTTGCAATGGTTCGGCAATGGGCTCCGACCACAACTTTCCGCCGACCGCATCTCAGCCCGGCCCGCACAGCATTCCGAACTGCGCCGCTGGCGCCGAGGTTTGGGCTTCGGTGGTGTTCCCGCGCTGCTGGGACGGTGTCAACCTCGACAGCCCGGACCACAAAAGCCACATGGCGTACTGGC
>JANLUW010000160.1:0-1637 GCA_031363645.1 Rhizobacter sp.
ACCGGCCTTGGTTCGACCAGCGCGCCCGGCTGCACGCGCTGCAGGCCGTGGACGATCACGCGCTCTTGCGGCTGCAGGCCCGAGGTCACGATGCGCAGGCCGCCCGAGTTGGCGCCGAGCGTGACTTCGCGGTACGCCGCCTTGTTGTCGTTGCCGACGACCATCACGAACTTCTTGTTCTGGTCGGTGCCGACCGCGCGCTCGCTGACCAGCAACGCCGCACTACTTTTGACCTGGCCCATGCGCGGCCGCGCGAACTGGCCTGGGATCAGGCTGCCGTCGGCGTTGTCGAACACCGCGCGCACGCGCACTGTGCCGCTCTTGGCGTCGACCTGGTTGTCGACGAGTTGCAGCTTGCCGACAAATGGCGTGTCGGTGCTGTCGGCCGTGCCCATCTGAACCGGAATCTTCTCGAGTGGCGCGCGGCCACCAGGGCCTTGCAACTCGCGCAGCGCACGGCCCACGATCTGCTCGTCGGCATCGAAGCTGGCGTAGATCGGGCTGACCGAGACCAGCGTCGTCAGCACCGGCGCGCCAGGGCCGGCGGCAACCAGGTTGCCGACGGTGATCTCGAGCCGCCCGACGCGGCCCGCAACCGGCGCACGCACCTGTGTGTAGCCGAGGCTCAGTTGCGCGGTCTGCAGCGCAGCGCGGGCGGCACGCAGATTCGCATCGGCTTCACGGTGCGCGTTGATGCGCTAGTCGGCCTCGCGCTGCGCGATGGCGCGTTCGTCGAGCAGGCGCTGGGCTCGTTCGTACTCGCTCCGCGTGTACGACAGGCGCGCATCTGCTGCGGCAACTTGTGCCTGGGCACGATCGACCTCGGCGGCATACGGCGCCGGGTCGATCGTCAGCAGCAGGTCACCGCGTTTGACGAGCGCGCCTTCGCGAAAGTGCACCGCCTGCACGGTCCCGGCCACACGTGAACGGATGTCGACGCGCTCGACGGCTTCGAGCCGGCCGGAGAACTCGTCCCAGATCGCGACATCGCTCTTCACGACGGTCGCGACCGAGACCGCGATGGCCGCTGCTGGCGCGGTCGGCGAGGCTTCGGCGGTGGTGGTGCGCAAGCTGAAGACGGCGGTCGCGATGGCGGTCAGCGCGGTCAGCGCGGTGCCGGCGACCCAGAGGCCGCGGCGGGTCGGCGGCGTGGTGTTCTTGGGGTTCGACATGGTGATTTCCTTCGATGTTCCGGTTGCTTTTTCCGCTCGCGTTCTCACGTTCATCCGAGGCCGGCCAAGGCTTCGCCCCGACTCGCCGAAACTCGTTTCGGCAGTGCGTCTGCTCGTGGGGTGAGAGGCCTGGGGCCCGGGTCGCATATTTCGTAGTGAACGCTACGGCATGTGCGAGAATGTAGTCACTGAACTAAAGCTCGTCAAAGTATTTCGTATCGATCGTTATGAAAAATATTTCAGAGACAAAATCAGAGCCGAAACAAGGTCGCACGGCAGCCCCGGCCAAGCCCCGCGGGCGCCCGCTGTCGTTCGACCGCGAGGCTGCGCTCGACAAGGCGATGCTCGTGTTCTGGGAGCACGGCTACGAGTCCGCTTCGATCAGCGACCTGACCGCTGCGATGGGCATCACGCCGCCGAGCCTCTACACCGCGTTCGGCGACAAGGCCAGGCTTTTTCTCGAAG
>JANLUW010000172.1:0-2149 GCA_031363645.1 Rhizobacter sp.
TGCGCACCAGCAGCAGCCACGAAGAAGGCTGTCAGCACGAATTTGCCATCTCCACGAAGGAGATCATCGCCGGCACGGGCAAGGATAAAGGCAAGGTCAAGGCGCTGAAGACGGTGAACGTGCAGTGGAAAAACGGCAAGATGGAAGAAGTGCCGGGCAGCGAGAAAGAGTGGAAGGCCGACCTGGTGCTGCTGGCCATCGGCTACGTGGCCCCGGTGTCGCCAGTGCTGGAAGCCTTAGGCGTTGAAAAGGACGCACGCGGCAACGCCAAGGCCGCCACTGAAGGCGCCGGCAGCTACAAGACCAACGTCGATAAGGTGTTTGCAGCCGGCGACATCCGCCGCGGCCAGAGCCTGGTGGTGTGGGCCATACGCGAAGGCCGCCAGGCCGCACGCGCAGTAGATGAATTCTTGATGGGTGTGAGTGCGCTGCCGCGCTGAGAGGCTGGGCGTTAGGCCGCTTGCTTGCCCCTTCGCCTTCAGGGCGACGGCGCAAGACCCCGCGTGCGAGAATCTGCCAGACGTTGTTACAGGGTTGATCGGGCGCTTGCCGCCCAACCCCTCTCATTCGCTTGACCTCCGACACCTTCATCGAGATCGACCACATCACGTTCGGCTACGACAGCAGCCGCACGATCTTGTCCGACGTGTCGCTGAAGTTCATGCGCGGCCAGGTGACGTCCATCCTCGGCGGTTCGGGCTGCGGCAAGACCACGCTGATGCGCCTGATCGGTGGCGTGCACGCGGCCGACAAAGGCCGTGTCGTGTTCGACGGCGAGGTGGTCAACACGCGCGACCAACAGCAGTTGTTTCGTCTGCGGCGCCGGCTGGGCATGTTGTTCCAGTTCGGCGCGCTGTTCACCGACCTCACGGTGTTCGACAACGTCGCCTTTCCGATGCGTGAACACACGCCGTTGCCCGAGGCGATGATCCGCGACCTGGTGCTGATGAAGTTGAACGCGGTGGGCCTGCGCGGTGCCGCCCACCTGCGCATCTCGGAAGTGTCGGGCGGCATGGCGCGACGCATTGCGCTGGCGCGCGCCATCGCGCTCGACCCCGAGCTCATCATGTACGACGAGCCCTTCGCCGGTCTGGACCTGATCAGCATGGGTGTGGCGGCCAAGCTGATTCGCACGCTGAACGACGCCACCGGCGCCACGTCGCTGGTGGTCAGCCACGACGTACCGTAGTGCATGGCCATCAGCGACTTTGTGGTGCTGCTGGCCAACCAGGGCCGCATCGTCGCGCAAGGAACGCCGGCAGAACTGATGGCCAGCAGCGACCCCGAGACGCGCCAGTTCGTACGCGGCGAACCCGACGGGCCGGTGAAGTTTCACTATCCGGCGCGCGACATCGACGTCGACTTTGGCGTTGCTGCCAAGAATGCATCGGCCGAGGTGCGGCAGTGAATTTCGTGCACCGCGTTGGCGCCGTCGCACTGGACCAGTTTCGCGGCTGGGGCCATGCCGCTTTTTTCGTGCTGGACCTGCTGCGTGCGCTGCCGGCGTCACTGCGGCGCTTCGGCTTGGTGGTGGCGCAGATCTACGCCATCGGCAACCGCTCGCTGATCATCATCATGGCCTCGGGCCTGGCGGTGGGTTTCGTGCTGGCGCTGCAGATGTACTACGCGCTGGTGGCCTACGGCGCTGCAGAAAGCCTGGGCCTGATCGTCAACCTGGCGCTCGTGCGTGAACTCGGGCCGGTGGTCACCGGGCTGCTGTTTGCCGGCCGCGCCGGCACCTCGCTGACGGCTGAGATCGGCCTCATGAAGGCCGGCGAGCAACTGGCCGCGATGGAACTGATGGCCATCGACCCCAAGGCACGCGTGCTCGCGCCGCGCTTCATTGGCGGCATCATCTCGATGCCCATCCTGGCCGTGCTTTTCTCGGCCGTCGGCATCATGGGTGCCTACGTGGTGGCGGTGTTGCTGATCGGCGTCGACGCGGGCAACTTCTGGTCCATCATGCAGACCAAGGTCGACGTCGTGCGTGACGTCGGCAACGGCCTCGTCAAGGCCACCGTGTTTGGCATCATCTGCACCGTGGTGGCGCTGTACCAGGGCTTTGAGACCGAAGCCACGCCAGAAGGCGTGGCCTACGCCACCACCCGCACGGTGGTCATTTCTTCACTGTGGGTGCTGGGCATGGACT
>JANLUW010000192.1:0-7476 GCA_031363645.1 Rhizobacter sp.
GTCTTCCACCTGCAGGCGCAGGTAGAACGCGGTGACCACCTCGTCGATTAGTAGCACGCGCGTGTCTTGCAGCGACCCTGGCTGGAACGCGAGGTGCGGCACGCGGTGATCGGGGTCGGCGGTGTGCAGCCGCGTGATGTCGACCAGGTCGGCGATCACGGACGACGCAGTCGGCTCGGCGCCCGCACCCTTGCCGTAATACAGCGTGCTGCCGACGGCATCGCCCTGCACCATCACCGCGTTCATCGCACCTTCGACATTCGCGATCAGGCGCTTGGCCGGCACCAGCGTCGGGTGCACGCGCAGCTCGATGCCCTCGACCGCGCCGGCCGGGGTCGACAGCAACCGCCGTTTCGTGATGCCCAGCAGCTTGATCCGATAGCCGAGTTGCTCGGCATAGCGGATGTCGACGGCATTGAGTTTCGTGATGCCCTCGACATAAGCCTTGTCGAACTGCACTGGCACGCCGAACGCGATCGCACTCATGATCGTCGCCTTGTGCGCGGCGTCGACGCCCTCGATGTCGAAGGTCGGGTCGGTTTCGGCGTAGCCGAGGCGTTGGGCTTCTTTGAGCACGACATCGAAGTCGAGCCCCTTCGCGCGCATCTCCGACAAGATGAAGTTCGTCGTGCCGTTGATGATTCCAGCGATCCACTCGATGCGGTTGGCAGTGAGGCCCTCACGCAGCGCCTTGATGATCGGGATGCCTCCAGCCACCGCCGCCTCGAACGCGACCATCACGCCGCGCTCGCGCGCCGCAGCGAAAATTTCAGTGCCGTGCACGGCCAGCAGGGCCTTGTTGGCAGTGACCACATGCTTGCGGGCCGCGATTGCCTCCAACATCAAGTCTCGCGCGATGCCGGTGCCGCCGATCAGCTCGACGACGATGTCGATCGCCGGGTTCGCGATGATCTCGCGCGCGTCGGCGACGACCTTCACGTGGTCGCCGACCAGCGCCTGCGCCTTCGCCACATCGCGCCGCGACACCATCGTCAGCGCGATGCCTCTACCGGCCCGGCGCTTGATCTCTTCCTGGTTGCGTTGCAGCACTTCGAACACGCCGCTGCCCACGGTGCCGAGCCCCATCAGGCCCACTTCAATCGGTTTCATTTCAGGGCTCAGTTCGAATGACGTTTGCGGAACTGCTCGAGGAAGCGTGCGATGCGGCCGATGGCTTCGGTCAGGTCGTCGGAGTTGGGCAGGAACACGATTCGAAAGTGATCCGGCGTAGCCCAGTTGAAGCCCGTGCCCTGCACGATCAGCACCTTCTGTTCTGACAGCAGGTCGTAGGCGAACTGCCGGTCGTCGGCGATCGGGTAGACCTTGGAGTCGAGCTTCGGAAACATGTAGAGCGCCGCTGTCGGCTTGACGACGCTGACGCCCGGAATCTCGCTCAACAACTGATACGCCAAGTCGCGTTGACGGCATAAGCGCCCGCCCGGTGCTACTAGGTCGTTGATGCTTTGGTAGCCGCCGAGTGCGGTCTGGATCGCGAGCTGCCCCGGCGTGTTTGCGCACAGGCGCAGCGAGGCCAGCATGTTCAGCCCCTCGATGTAATCGCGCGCATGGCGTTTCTCGCCCGAGACGACCATCCAGCCCGAGCGGTAGCCGCAGGCGCGGTAGTTCTTCGACAGCCCGTTGACGGTGACGAACAGCACGTCGTCGGCGAGCGAGGAGATGCTGGTGTGGGTCGCGCCGTCGTACAAGGTCTTGTCGTAAATCTCGTCGGCGAAAACGATCAGCTCGTGCTGGCGCGCCACCTCGACGATCTCGCGCAGCACGGTCTCGGGGTAGAGCGCACCGGTCGGGTTGTTGGGATTGATGACCACGAGCGCTTTGGTTCGCGGCGTAATCATCGATTTCATGTGATCGATGTCGGGCATCCACCCGGCAGACTCGTCGCAAAGGTAATGCACCGGCGTGCCGCCGGAGAGACCGACGACCGCGGTGTAGAGCGGGTAATCGGGCGACGGGATCAGCACTTCATCGCCGTCATTGAGCAGCGCATTCATGCCCATCGCGATCAGCTCCGAGGCACCGTTGCCGAGGTACACGTCGTCGATCGTCACACCGGCCACGTTCTTTTGCTGCGTGTAGTGCACGACCGCCTTGCGCGGCGCGAACAGGCCTTTGCTGTCGGTGTAGCCGGCGCTGTGCGGCATGTTGCGGATCATGTCCTGCACGATTTCGTCGGGCGGCTCCAGCCCGAACGCCGCCACGTTGCCGATGTTGAGCTTGATGATCTTGTGGCCTTCTTCTTCCATCTGCCGAGCCTTGTCCAGCACGGGCCCGCGGATGTCGTAGGCGACGTTGGCGAGCTTGGCTGACTTCACGATGGGTTTCAAAAAGCCTCCGATTGGTTGCTGCGCGGCGAAAACCTACAATTATGCGGGCGCCGCTTCTAGCGCTTCAAGCACGCACAACGATGAAGCTTCAGGCCGATCGAATCGAAGGACAAAACGCCATCGCCCGCCACGGGCCGGACGGCGTGATCGTCAACGGCACCGAGCACCGCGCGAGCGTGATCGTGCCTTGGGCGGGCGAGTTGATCCCTTGGCAGGTCGACAGTTTCGATGCATTGACCGAAGCGCACTTCGAGATGCTCGCGGCGCTCGAACCTGAACTTGTGATCTTCGGCAGCGGCGCGCGCATCCGGTTCGTCAAGCCCGCGCTGCTCAGAGCGCTGATCGGGCGTCGCATCGGCATAGAAACGATGGACACGGCGGCGGCCTGCCGAACCTACAACGTGCTGCTCGCCGAAGACCGATCGGTGGTCGCGGCGTTGTTGTTCGAGAGCGCTCCGGCCGCTGCCGGCAAGGGCTGACGGCGAGTCGGGACGCCGTCCGGCAGCGTCTATAATTGCGGATTACGCCTGCCCCGGCGGCCACCGAACAGAATATTCCATGACGCCAGCCCTCAACAAACCCCTCCCGGAATTTGAAGCGCTCGCGACAGGCGGCGTGAAATTTACACCGCAGGCATACGCGGGCAAGATAGTGGTCCTCTACTTCTACCCCAAGGACAATACCCCTGGCTGCACCACGGAAGCAATGCAGTTCCGTGATCACCACAAAGAGTTCGTCAAAAGCGGTGCTGTTGTGTTCGGTGTTTCGCGCGACAACATGGCCTCGCACGACAAATTCAAGCAAGCGCTCGAGCTCCCGTTCGAGCTGATCGCCGACACCGAAGAAAAGCTTTGCCACATGTTCGGCGTGGTCAAGAACAAGATCATGTACGGCAAGAAGGTCAAAGGCATTGAGCGCAGCACCTTCCTGATCGACGGGCACGGTGTGCTCAAAGGCGAGTGGCGCGGGCTGAAAGTCGCGGGTCACGTCGAAGAGGTTTTGAAAGAGGTCAAGGCGGTCAAGAAAGCCGGCTGACCCGCTTTTGGCCACCGCCCGAAAAGCCGGCTTCAAGTCGGCTTTTTTCAGGGCTGATCGACTTGTGGAGTTGTGCATAATGTTTTGCATGGCTGACAGTTCCGAACTGCGCAATCTCACTAAGCCGCCCAGCCGACTGCGCGGCTTTTTTGTTTTCTGACAGCCCGCACCTGCCCTCACCTAAACGCACATCACCACCCATGCCACTGCCCAAGCCGCCTGCCAAACGAGCCACCCTTCTCAGCGCCGCCGACTTCGATTCGCAAGCGGCACCCCAGCCCGGCAAACGCCCGCAAAAGACCCGCGCAGCCGCGGAGCTTGTTTCGCATACCGTCGTCGAGTTGTACGAGCCGCCGACCACTCCCGGTGCGGCGATTGCCAAGTCAGCGCCGGTGATCCCGGCCCGCGCGCCTGTTGCGCCACGCCGGTTGCAGCCCGAGACACGCGCCCGCAAGCCGCGCGGCAACGGCCCGGCAACGCTGTTCGTGCTCGACACCAACGTGCTGATGCACGATCCGACTTCGCTGTTCCGCTTCGAAGAGCACGACATCTACCTGCCGATGATCACGCTCGAAGAGCTCGACGGCCACAAGCGCGGCATGACCGAGGTGTCGCGCAACGCGCGACAAGTCAGCCGTGAGCTCGACGCACTGGCGGCGAGCATGCCGACGCGTGACTCGTCGGGAATGTCCGAGGGCCTGCCGCTCGCGCGCACCGGTCACCGCGAGGCCGGCGGCAAGCTGTTCTTCCAAACCAACCTGATCAACGTCACGCTGCCCGCTGGCTTGCCGCAGGGCAAGGCCGACAACCAGATCCTTGGCGTCGTGCAGGCGCTACGCGAGCAGCAGCCGGGCCGCGATGTGGTGCTGGTGACCAAAGACATCAACATGCGCATCAAGGCGCGTGCGCTCGGCCTGCCCGCCGAGGACTACCTCAACGACATGACGCTGGAAGACGGCGACCTGCTCTACACCGGCGTGCTGCCGCTGCCCGCGGATTTCTGGGACAAGCACGGCAAGACGATGGAGAGCTGGCAGCAGGGCGGCCTGACCTATTACCGCATCAGCGGGCCGATGGTGCCGATGCTGCTGATCAACCAGTTCGTCTACCTCGAAGCGCCGGGTGCCGCATCGCTCTACGCCAAAGTCACCGAGATCACCGGCAAGACCGCGGTGCTGCGCACGTTGAAGGAATACACGCACCAGAAGAACGCCGTGTGGGGCGTGACCGCGCGCAACCGCGAACAAAATTTCGCGCTCAATTTGCTGATGGACCCCGAGTGCGACTTCATCACGCTGACCGGCGCTGCGGGCACCGGCAAGACGCTGATGACGTTGGCCGCCGGCCTCAGCCAGGTGATGGACGAGCGCCGCTACACCGAAATCATCGTCACCCGCGTGACGGTGCCGGTCGGTGAAGACATCGGCTTCCTGCCCGGCACCGAAGAAGAAAAGATGAGCCCCTGGATGGGCGCGCTCGACGACAACCTCGAGGTGCTGTCCAAGACCGACGGTGGCGCCGGTGAATGGGGCCGCGCGGCCACCAACGACCTGGTGCGCAGCAAGATCAAGATCAAGTCGCTCAACTTCATGCGCGGTCGCACGTTCCTGAACAAGTTCGTGATCATCGACGAGGCGCAGAACCTGACGCCGAAACAAATGAAGACGCTGATCACGCGCGCCGGCCCGGGCACGAAGATCGTCTGCCTCGGCAACCTCGCGCAGATCGACACGCCCTACCTCACCGAGGGCAGTTCGGGCCTGACCTTCACGGTCGATCGCTTCAAGGGTTGGCCGCATTCGGGCCACGTGACGCTGGCGCGCGGCGAGCGTTCGCGATTGGCCGACTTCGCCTCCGAGGTGCTCTGACGCCGTCGATCGAAAACTTTTAACTCGACGACGCGATCAGGTATTTGGCTAGCGCGTGATAGGCCGGCAGCGTCGTCGGGTCGATGCCCATGTTGCCGGCGATGTGGTGCGAGGCGAAACGCGCGATCACCATGCCCGCCTCCGGATCGATGTACACGCCCTGCCCGTGGATGCCGCGCGCGCAGTAGGCGCCGTGCTCGTTGTGCGTGGCCCACCACATGCTGCGGTAGCTCGCGCCGGGCAGGGTCACGTAGCCCGCCTTCGCGAAATGCGTGGGGTCAGCGCCGCCGCGGATATCGTCGATGGCGGCCTTGGGCACGATCTGGCGACCGTTCCAGAAGCCGTCGTTGCGCATCATCTGGCCGAAGCGTGCCAAGTCGCGCAGGCAGCAGTTGAAGCCACCGCCGGCGAACTCGGTGCCGGTGCTGTCGACCATCAGGTAGCCGTCTTGCTCGGCGCCGATCTGCGACCAGATGCGCTGCTGCAGCAACTCGCCCAGCGGCAAGCCGGTGACGCGCCGCAAGACCCAGCCGAGCACGTCGGTGTTGACGGTCTTGTACGCGAAGGCCTCGCCGTGCAGCCCGTCTTGCCGCAGCGTGCCGAGAAACTCATAGAAGCTGCCCGGGCCGACCTGCTCTGGCGCGCGCGGCAGGATGCCGCCGGCGCGGCCATGGCACCAGATGCCGGCGTCGGGGTCGGTGTAGTCCTCGGAGTAGTGGATCGAGGTCGTCATGTCGATCACCTGGCGCAACGTGGCGTTGCCGAGGCCGCTGCCTTCGAGCTCGGGCACGTAGGTGCTCACCGCTGCCTGCGGGTCGAGTGCGCCTTCGACGATCAGCGAGGCAGCGATCAGCCCAAAGAACGACTTCGTCACCGACCAGGCGATGTGCGGCCGCTGCGCGTCGAGCGCGCCGAAGTAGCGCTCGTAGACGATGCGCCCGCGGTGCAGCACGACGATCCCATCGGTGTAGTTGGCATCGAGTGACTGCGCCCAGGTCATCGGCTCGCTGCCGCCAATCGGCGTGAACGTGACGCTGTCGATGTCGGCGCGATCGGCCCGCGGCAACAGGCATACCGGATCGTCGCCGCACCGCACGTTCGTCGTCGGTACGAGTCGACGGATGTTCGACTGCGCCCAACGCAGCTTCGGAAACGTGTACATGCTCTCGTCGTCGAAGCGCACCTGTTTGTCGGGTGGCGGCGGCGAACCTTGCATCCAGCCCATCACGTTCGGGTCGCTCGCTGCCGCGCTCAGGGGCGCTGGCGAGGGGGCTGCGTCGGTGGCCGTGGTGTCGGTCATGGTGAACTCCGAAATTAGTGAGATGCGGTGAGGAGCAGCTTGATTTGCTGCAGCGCCGCAGGGTCGTCCATCGTCGTCAAATCGCCGGGATCGCGCTGCTCGCAAACGGCCTGGATCGCGCGGCGCAGCATTTTGCCGGAACGCGTTTTCGGCAGCAGCGTGACGATGAAAACACGCGCCGGCCGCGCGAGAGCGCCGAGCTGGCCGTCGACCGTCTTCATGACCTCGCCTTCGAGCTTGAGCCGAGCAACCGGGTCGTCGAGACCCCTTGCGTCTTTCGCGATCACGAAGGCCATCGCGACCTGCCCTTTCAGCGCATCGGCGACGCCGACCACCGCGACCTCGGCGACGTTCGGGTGGCTCGAAATGCTTTCTTCGATTTCACGCGTGCCCAGCCGGTGCCCGGCGACGTTGATGACATCGTCGGTGCGACCGAGGATGAAGAAGTAGCCGTCGGCATCGCGCGTGCCCCAGTCGAACGTGCTGTACAACAGCTTGCCAGGAAAATCTTTCCAGTACGTGTTGACGAAGCGCGCGTCGTCGCGCCATACCGTTTGCATGCAGCCCGGCGGCAGCGGCCCGGCGATGGCAAGCACGCCCTTTTTGTTGGGCTCGGTGATCTCGGCGCCGTTCGATTCGTCGATCACCTTCACGTCGTAGCCATACATCGCAAAACCCGGGCTGCCGAACCTGCTCGGCAGTTGCTCGACGCCGTTGGCGATCGTCAGGATCGGCCAACCGGATTCGGTCTGCCAGTAGTTGTCGATGACGGGTTTGCCGAGTGCGCCGGCGATCCAGCTCGCGGTCGGCTCGTCGAGCGGTTCGCCGGCGAGGTAGAGCGCGCGCAACGAGCTCAGGTCGAACTCGGTCAGGAACTTCGGGTCTTGCTTCTTGAGCACGCGCACCGCGGTCGGCGCGCTGAACAGGT
>JANLUW010000030.1:0-2777 GCA_031363645.1 Rhizobacter sp.
CGGCATCACCAAGCTCGAATTCCTCACCGACGACGAACTGGCCGACTTCACCGCGTACAAGCAACGCGTCGACCCCGAAGGCCGCTTCAACAAGGGCAAGCTGCTGCGCGAGGGCGGCGTGAAGGCCGACCTGACGAACGCCTACACACCGAGTTTCGGCCTGATGGGCCACGAGTCGCTGATCATGCAGCGCAGCGAGATCGGCGAGATCGCGAGTTCGATCAAAGATTGCCTGCGTTGCGGCAAGTGCAAGCCCGTGTGTGCGACGCACGTGCCGCGCGCCAACCTGCTCTACAGCCCGCGCAACAAGATCCTCGCAACCTCGCTGCTGATCGAGGCGTTTCTCTACGAGGAGCAAACGCGCCGTGGCGTCAGCATCAAGCACTGGGAAGAGTTCGAAGACGTGGCCGACCACTGCACCGTCTGCCACAAGTGCCTGAGCCCGTGCCCGGTCGACATCGACTTCGGCGAGGTGTCGATGAACATGCGCAACCTGTTGACCAAAATGGGCAAGAAGAGTTTCCGCCCGGGCAACAAGATGGCGATGATGTTCTTGAACGCGACCAATCCTGAGACGATCAAGATGCTGCGCGTCGGCATGGTCGACATCGGCTTCAAGGCCCAGCGCATCGCGAACAACCTGCTGCGCGGCCTGGCGAACAAGCAGACGGCCGCACCGCGTTCCACGGTCGGCGCCGCGCCGATCAAAGAGCAAGTGATCCACTTCATCAACAAGAAAATGCCGGGCAACCTGCCGAAGAAAACGGCGCGCGCCTTGCTCGACATCGAAGACAAAGATTACGTCCCGATCATCCGCGACCCGAAGGCGACGACGAGCGAGACCGAGGCGGTCTTCTACTTCCCCGGTTGCGGCTCGGAGCGCCTCTTTTCGCAAGTGGGCCTTGCGACGCAGGCGATGCTCTGGCATGCCGGCGTGCAAACCGTGTTGCCGCCAGGTTACCTGTGCTGCGGCTACCCGCAGCGCGGCTCGGGCCAGTTCGACAAAGCCGAGAAGATCATCACCGACAACCGCGTGCTGTTCCACCGCGTCGCGAACACGCTGAACTACCTCGACATCAAAACCGTCGTGGTCAGTTGCGGCACCTGCTACGACCAGCTGCAGGGCTACCAGTTCGACAAGATCTTTCCCGGCTGCCGCATCATCGACATCCACGAGTACCTGCTCGAAAAAGGCATCACGCTCGGCGCATCTTCGGGTGGCGGCTACCTGTACCACGACCCCTGCCACACACCGATGAAGCTGCAGGAGCCGATGAAGACCGTGAAGGCGCTTGTCGGCCCGAACGTGCTCGAGAGCAAGCGCTGCTGCGGCGAAAGCGGGACGCTCGGCGTCACGCGGCCCGACATTTCCACGCAGGTGCGTTTCCGCAAGGAAGAAGAGTTGCGAAAAGACGAGGCAGCGTTGCGGGCAACTGGCGCGGTCGCCGAAAAAGGCCCGGTCAAAATTCTGACCTCGTGCCCGAGTTGCCTGCAAGGCCTGAGCCGCTACACCAGCGACCTGACCAACGGCCTGTTGGAGGCCGACTACATCGTCGTCGAGATGGCCAACCAATTGCTCGGGCCTGACTGGATGCCCGACTACGTTGCACGCGCCAACAACGGCGGTATCGAACGCGTGCTGGTGTAGCGAAAGTACCCACGACGCCCCAAGGCCCCGCCGTCGCGCGGGGCAGGGCGCTTCGCTACACTGCGACGGCTCTCATTACCTGAACCGAATCGCATGGCTGGCCTGACCGCGAACACCCCGCAACCGACATCGATCACCGTGCACCAGCAATCACGCGTGCTGGAGGTCGGTTTTGCAGACGGCGCGCAGTTCCGTATCCCGTTCGAGCTGATGCGCGTGTACTCGCCGTCGGCCGAGGTGCAAGGCCACGGGCCCGGGCAAGAGGTGTTGCAGACCGGCAAGCGAGAGGTCGGTTTGGCTGACCTTGCGCAGGTCGGCAATTACGCCGTGCAGCCGAGTTTTTCCGACGGCCACGACACCGGCATCTTCTCGTGGGACTACCTTTATTTCCTCGGGTCGCAGCAAGACGATTTGTGGGGCAAGTACGAAGCCCGTCTGCAGGCGGCCGGCATGAGCCGCGATGCGCCGATGCTTGCGACTGCAGCCGCGGCGTCGGGTTCCGGCTGCGGCCATTCACACTGACGAGTTCCGCATCCATGAGCGACACCCATTTCGGTTTTCAGACCGTCGACGAAGCCCAGAAGGCGAGCCGCGTGCGCGGCGTGTTCGACTCCGTCGCGTCGAAGTACGACGTGATGAACGACCTGATGTCGATGGGCCTGCACCGCGCCTGGAAGGCCTACACCGTGGCCGTCGCGAACCTGCGCGAAGGGCAAAGCGTGCTCGACATCGCCGGCGGCACCGGCGACCTCGCGCGTGCCTTCGCGAAGAAGGTCGGGCCCAAGGGCACGGTCGTCCACACTGACATCAACGAAGCCATGCTGCGCCAGGGCCGCGACCGCCTGCTCGACGAAGGGCTGGTCTTGCCGACCGCGATCTGCGATGGCGAGACGCTGCCGTTCGCGACCGGCACCATCGATCTGGTGAGCGTCGCCTTCGGCCAGCGCAACAGGACGCACAAGGACAAGGCGCTGGCCGAGATTAACCGCGTGCTCAAACCGGGCGCACGTTTGCTGGTGCTCGAGTTCTCGAAGGTCGCGCAGCCGCTGGCCAAGGCCTACGACTGGTACTCGTTCAAGGTGCTGCCGCGCATCGGTGAGCTCGTGGCGCGTGATGGCGAGAGTTACCG
>JANLUW010000249.1:0-11086 GCA_031363645.1 Rhizobacter sp.
GAGACGTGCACCAGGCCTTCGATGCCCGGCTCGATCTCGACGAACGCGCCGTAGTCGGCGATGTTCGTGATCTTGCCGAACAGGCGCGTGCTATTCGGGTAACGGCGCGAAACGCCGTGCCATGGGTCGTCGCCCAGCTGCTTGATGCCGAGCGAGACGCGGTTCTTCTCGGCGTCGAACTTCAGCACCTTGGCCTGCAGTTCCTGGCCGACCTGAACCACTTCGCTTGGGTGACGCACACGGCGCCAGGCCATGTCTGTGATGTGCAAGAGACCGTCGATGCCACCGAGGTCGACGAACGCGCCGTACTCGGTGATGTTCTTGACGACGCCGTTGACGATCGCGCCTTCATGCAGCGTGGACAGCAACTTGCCGCGTTCTTCGCCCATCGAGGCTTCGACCACAGCACGGCGCGACAACACGACGTTGTTGCGCTTGCGGTCGAGCTTGATGACCTTGAACTCCATCGTTTTGCCTTCGAACGGAGACATGTCTTTGACAGGCCGAGTGTCGAGCAACGAACCCGGCAGGAACGCGCGGATGCCGTTGACGAGGACGGTCAAGCCGCCCTTGACCTTGCCGTTGACGGTGCCGGTCACGAACTCGCCGGACTCCAACGAGTTTTCCAACGACAACCACGACGCGAGGCGCTTGGCCTTGTCGCGCGACAGGATGGTGTCGCCGTAACCGTTCTCGACCGCGTCGATCGCGACCGAGACGAAATCGCCAGGCTGAACTTCGAGTTCGCCCTGGTCGTTCTTGAATTCTTCGATCGGAACGTAGGCTTCCGATTTGAGGCCGGCGTTCACGACCACGAAACTGTGTTCGACGCGCACCACTTCAGCAGTGATGACTTCGCCGCTGCGCATTTCCGAGCGAGTCAACGACTCCTCGAACATGGCGGCAAAAGATTCCATGCCGGTATCGGCAACTTGAGCTTGGGACATTGAGGCTTTCCGGTGCGGGTCTCGCGAACCGCGGGGTTAGGTTGAACAACCGCCGCTCTGGTGTGCCGCTGCGCGTCTTGGAAAGCTGCGTGGCACGGAAGGGAGGGCGACGGACTCTCTTTTACGGCCTTCAAGATTCCTTGAAAGGCCTGCGCTGTTGCCAGGCTTCGAGCACTGCATCCACCGAGGCTTCGACGGTCAGGGCCGAGTTGTCCAGCAATATCGCATCTGCGGCCGGTTTGAGCGGCGAGACGGCTCGGGTTTGATCCCTTGCGTCCCGTGATTCCAACTCGGCACGGAGCCAATCGATATTAGTCGAAATCCCCTTTGAAATCAATTGCTTGTAGCGCCGCTCTGCACGTGTGGCGGCGCTCGCGGTCAGGTAAATCTTGAGATCGGCGCAGGGGAAGATCACGGTGCCCATGTCGCGACCATCGGCAACGAGGCCCGGAACTTGGTGGAACGAGAGCTGCATCGTGCGCAGTGCCGCGCGCACCAGCGGGAACGCGGAGACCTTGGAGGCGAGGGCGCCGACCTCTTCGAGCCGCAGCGTTTCGGTCACGTCCTGGCCGCCCATTAAAATTTGGCCCGGCGGGAAGTGCAGGTCGAGGTGGGTCGCGAGTTGCGCGAGGCGCTGCTCGTCATCGGCGCGCGTGCCAGAGCGCATCGCTGCCAGCGCGGTGGCGCGGTAGACGGCGCCTGAATCAAGGAACTGATAGCCGAGCCGCTGCGCGACGGCGCTCGCGAGCGTGCCTTTGCCCGAAGCGGTCGGGCCGTCGACGGTAATGATCGGCACACCGCTCGCGCGCGGGCCGACGACGCTGAACAACGTCTCGAAGTACTGGGGGAAAGTCTTGCCCACGCACTGCGGGTCGAAGATGCGCACCGGCAGCCCCACATCGTTGAACGCCGCGAGCGCGAAGCACATCGCGATTCGGTGATCGTCATAAGTGCGGATCGCGGCGGGCTGCCAGATCGTCGGCGGCGTCACTTCGATGAAGTCGACGCCCTCGGTAACGGTCGCTCCGCACTTCCGCAACTCGTTCGCCATGGCGGCGATGCGGTCGGTCTCTTTGACGCGCCAGCTCGCGATGTTGGTGAGGCGTGTGGTGCCGCTCGCATACAGCGCCATCATGGCGAGCGTCATCGCGGCGTCGGGGATGTGGTTGCAGTCAAGCGTGATCGGCTTCAACGGCCAGGTGCCGCGCGAGACCTCGACCCAGTTCTCGCCGAGCAGCACATTGGCGCCCATCGCCTGTGCCGCGCCGATAAACGCGAGATCGCCCTGAATCGACGCACTGCCCATGCCTTCGATCCGCACCGGCGCATCCGCACTCGCCGCAATCGCGCCGAGTGCGACGAAGTACGACGCCGATGACGCATCGCCCTCGACGTGAATCGCGCTGGGCGACACGAGCCGGCTGCCTTGGTGAATGGTGAAGCGCGCCCATTGCTCGTTGCGCACGCGCACGCCGAAACGCGCCAGCAGGTTCAACGTGATCGCTATGTAGGGCTTGGAGATCAGCTCGCCGACGACTTCGATGACGATGTCGCGGTCGGTGGCGACGAGGCACATCGCCTGCAGCAGCCCGGTCAGGAACTGGCTCGACACATCGCCGCGCACGCGGATCGGCGCGTCGAGATCGAGTGCGTGCTTTCTGCCATCGCCGAGCTGCAACGGCGGAAAGCCTTCGACGCCGGTGTACGCAATCGCGCAGCCCAGCGGTCGCAATGCATCGACCAGGTCGCGGATCGGTCGCTCGTGCATGCGCGGCACGCCGCGCAGCGTGAACGCACTGCCTTGTGCGCTCGCGAGCACGGCGAGTGCGGCGGTGACCGAGCGCACCGAGGTGCCCGAGTTGCCGAGAAAGATGTCGGCCTCGCGTGCTCTCAACTCGCCGCCGATGCCTTCGATCCGCACGACCGCTTCGTCGTGCGCAACGCCACAGCCGAGCGCGCGCAGCGCATCGAGCATCACGCGCGTGTCGTCGGAATCGAGCAGGTCGTGAATCACCGTCGTGCCGGCGCACAGGCCGGCGAGCAGCAGCACCCGGTTCGAGATGCTCTTCGACCCTGGCAGGTGCACAGTGCCGGCGGCCATGGCCAACGGCGGGAGATCGAGGAATCGGGTCGTGAACATGCGGCGGTGCAGCCGTCGGCCGCGCGAAGATAAAAGTGAATGGTCAGCGGTTGGTGTTGGGCTTGGCAGCGTTCATCTGCCAGCCGCCGCGCGCATCGGAGGCGCTACGGATCATGTCTTCGAGTGCCTCGACGTTGCCTGATTTCATCGCGAGCTCCATCGCCTCGAGCGAATGGCGAAAGCGCTGCGACTGCTTCAAGATTTCTTCTCGGTTGGACATCATGACGTCGCGCCACACGTCGACATCGCTGGCCGCGATGCGCGTGAAATCGCGAAAACCGGGGCCGGCGAGCGAGAGGTAGTCGCGACCCGCAGGGTGCTTGGCGACCGAGTTGAAGTACGCGTAAGCCAGCATGTGCGGCAGGTGGCTCACGGCGGCGAATGCGGCGTCGTGGTTCTCGGGCGTCATGCGCAGCACCTGAGAGCCGATCGCGGCCCAGCAGTCCGTCGCCCTTTGCAGCAACTCGGGCGAGGTTTGCGGGAGCGGCGTCAGGATGACTTGCCTACCGTTGTAGAGCGTCGCGTCGGCGTGGCCGATGCCCGCGGCTTCCTTGCCGGCGATCGGGTGCGCGGGAACGAACGAGACGATGTGTTCCTTCAGAACGCGGCGCGCTGCATCGACGACATCGCGTTTGGTCGATCCGACGTCCATGATCAGCACGCCGGGTTCGATCAGGTGCCGAATCGCCTTGAACGTGGCCTCGGTCGCAGCGACCGGCACGGCGATCAGCACGATGTCGGAGCCGGAAACCGCAAGCAGGGCCGATTCGGCGACTTGATCGATCACGCCTAGCTTCTTCGCCTTCTCGGTGGTCGACGGCGACTTGCTGTAGCCGATCACGCGTTTGACCAGACCGGCGCGTTTGAGCGCGAGTGCGAACGAACCGCCCATCAGGCCGCATCCGATCACGCCGAGTTGATTGAACATGGGTCGCTTGAAAGTCGCAGGGGGCAGATCAGTGCACGTCGATCGGGTAGGTGCCGAGCTGCTTGAAAAACGCGCACACGCCGCGCAGTTCGGCCAGCGCTGCCGAGACGTTAGGTTGGTCGGGATGGCCCTGCAAGTCGATGTAGAAGTAGTACTCCCATTGGCCGGACCGCGCCGGGCGCGACTCGAAACGCGTCATCGACACACCGTGGTTTTTTAGCGGCACCAGCATGTCGTGTACCGCGCCGGGTCGGTTCGCAACGGAGACGACGAGGCTGGTGCAATCGTGCCCCGAGGCTTTCGGCTGCGGGTGCTGGTGCGGGTGCGCGACGATTGCGAAACGGGTGCGGTTGTGCGCGTCGTCCTGAATCGCCGGGGCAACGATGTGCAGGCCGAATTCGCTCGCCGCGTGGGTGCTAGCGATGCCGGCGAGCCTGACATCGAGGCTCGCGAGGCGCGCGCCTTCGGCGTTACTCGAAACCGGCAGGCGTTCCGCCGTCGGCAAATGATGGCTGAGCCAACCGTGGCACTGCGCGAGTGCCTGCGGATGCGCGCACACGGCCTCGATATCGGCTAGCGAATTTTCGCGCCGCAGCAGGTTGTGGCGAACGTAGAGGCTGGTCTCGCCGATGATGAACAGTGGCGTGGTCAGGAACAGGTCGAGCGAGCGCGTGATCACGCCTTCGCTCGAATTCTCGACCGGCACCACGCCGAAATCGGCGGCGCCAGCGCTGGTGACATGGAACACCTCGTCGACGCTCGCACACGGGATTTTGACGATCGTCGAGCCGAAGAAGCCGAGTGCCGCGAGCTCGCTGAATGTGCCGGCCGGGCCGAGATAGGCAACGCGTGTGGGTGTTTCCAGCGCGCGGCAGGCCGACATGATTTCGCGCCAGATCGGCGCCACGCTGTCGGCCTTCAACGGCCCGCGGTTCGCGACTTTCAAACCGTCGATGACCTGCGCTTCGCGTTCGGGGCGAAACGCGACCGAGCCTTCACGTTTTTTCAGTTCGCCGACTTCGAGCGCGAGTGCCGCGCGCTGGTTGAGCAACGCGAGAAGGTCGCGGTCGAGTGCGTCGATGCGGGTGCGAAACCCGAGCAGGTCGGGCGCGTCCGGAGAAGCGGCGTGTGAGTCAGTCATGGTGCGGTCGAAATTCTCGCACGCAGCCATGCCGTGCGACCCATTCGACTCCCCGCTGGCGGCTCACCGCACCGTTCACTTCTGCGCAGGCTTCTTCGCAGGTGCGGTCGACTTCGCGGGCGCCGAGGTCGGTTGATCGGCGGGCGGCGCGCCCAGCGAGGCGCGGACCTTGACTTCGAGGACCTGAATCTTCGGCTCGATCGTCGGCCGGGCCTCGGCGACCAGTTTTTGCGTGAAGCTATTTTGAATCTCCGGGCCCAATTGCGCGTACTTCTTGTTGACCGCTGATTCGAGCCAGGCAATCAACTGCTTCAACTCGTCTTCGGTGAACTTCTCTTCCATCGCTGCGCCGATCGTCGAAGGCGCCAATTTCACCGCACGATCGCGCACGACCGGCGTGGCCTCGTCGACATACTTCTTGATGTCGGCCTCGATGGTCTTGCCGGCCGCTTCGCGCTTGTCCGCAGGAATGTTCGGCAGCGCACGCCCGGCCGCTTGCAACATCGCCATGGCGGGCTGCTCGACGAGGTTGCGCGCCAAGCCTTCGATGCCAGGCTGTTGCAAGACCATCAACTTTTGCACCAGTTCCTTCTTGGCCGGCGAAGACGGAATGGCAGACGCAGCGGTCTGTGCTTGCGCGAAGGCAGCGCTGGTCAACAGCGCGATCACGAGAAATTTTTTCTTCAAGGGTTCTCCTGGGCGGGCGGTTCGTCGCCTGCAGTGGGTTCGGGGGGTGGGGTGCCGGCGGCATCCGCAGATGCATCACCGTTGGCGTCATTCTCGACGATGCGCTGCAATCCGATCAGCTGTGTGCCTTCGTCTAGCGCAATCAGCGTTACGCCTTGTGTGGCGCGGCCCATCTCGCGAATTTCGGCGACGCGGGTGCGTACCAACACCCCCTTGTCGGTGATCAGCATGATTTCGTCGTCGGCGCGCACCAGCGTGGCAGCAACGACTTTGCCATTGCGCTCAGTTTGCTGGATCGCAATCATCCCTTTGGTGCCTCGGCCGTGGCGTGTGTACTCGACGATCGACGTGCGTTTGCCGTAGCCGTTTTCCGTCGCTGTGAGAACACTTTGGGTTTCGTCTTCAGCGACCAGCATCGCAATCACGCTGACGCCGTCTTCGAGCGCCATGCCGCGCACGCCGCGAGCGCCGCGGCCCATCGCGCGCACGTCGTCTTCATCGAAGCGAACGGCCTTGCCGCCGTCGCTGAACAACATCACGTCGTGCTTGCCGTCGGTGAGCGCCGCGCCGATGAGAAAGTCGCCCGCGTCGAGGTCGACCGCGATGATGCCGGCCTTGCGCGGGTTGCTGAACTCATCGAGCGAGGTCTTCTTGACGACACCTTGCGCCGTCGCCATGAACACGTAATTGTCGGCCGGGAAGGTGCGGAACGCGCCGGTCAGTGGCAGCACGACGTTGACCTTCTCGCCCTGCTGCAGCGGGAACATGTTGACGATCGGCCGGCCGCGCGAGCCGCGCGAACCTTGCGGCACTTCCCAGACCTTGATCCAGTAGACCCTGCCCTTGTTGGTGAAGCACAGGATGTAGTCGTGCGTGTTGGCGATGAAGAGCTGGTCGATCCAGTCGTCTTCCTTGGTTTGCGTGGCCTGCTTGCCGCGGCCGCCGCGCTTTTGCGCGCGGTATTCGCTGAGCGCCTGGCTTTTGATGTAGCCGGTGTGCGATAGCGTGACGACCATGTCGGTCGGCGTGATCAGGTCTTCGGTGCCGAGGTCCGAGGCGAAGGGCTCGATGGTGCTGCGGCGCGCACCCGCTTTGGTCTGGCCGAACTCCTGCTTGATGCTGTTCAACTCATCGGTAATGATGGTCGTCACACGCGACGGTGTGGCCAGAATGTCGAGCAGGTCGGTGATCTCGCTCATCACCTCTTTGTACTCGCCGATGATCTTGTCTTGCTCCAGGCCGGTCAGGCGCTGCAAGCGCATCTGCAAAATTTCACCCGCCTGATCGTCCGACAAGCGGTACAGCCCGTCGGTCTGAATTCCCAACTCCTTCGCCAGGCCTTCGGGGCGGTATGCCTGCAGCCCGCCCGGGTTGTCGCCGGCGACGCGCGAAAGCATCTCGCGCACCATAGACGAATCCCAGCTTTTGCTCATCAGCGCCGCCTTCGCGACCGGCGGGGTCGGCGAGGCCTTGATTGTCTCGATGAACTCGTCGATATTGGCGAGCGCAACCGCCAAGCCCTCGAGCACGTGGCCGCGCTCGCGCGCCTTGCGCAACTCGAACACGGTGCGGCGCGTCACGACCTCGCGGCGGTGCTCGAGAAAGACCTCGATCAGGTCTTTCAAGTTGCACAGGCGGGGCTGGCCGTCAATCAGCGCCACCATGTTCATGCCGAAGGTGTCTTGCAACTGGGTTTGCTTGTACAGGTTGTTGAGCACCACCTCGGGCACTTCGCCGCGCTTGAGTTCGATCACCAGGCGCATGCCGGATTTGTCGGACTCATCCTGAATGTGGCTGATGCCCTCGAGCTTTTTCTCGTGCACCAACTCGGCCATGCGCTCTTGCAGCGTCTTCTTGTTCACCTGGTAGGGCAACTCGTCGACGATGATCGACTGGCGCTGGCCCTTGTCGATGTCCTCGAAGTGGCACTTCGCTCGCATGATCACCTTGCCGCGGCCCGTGCGGTAACCGTCGCGCACGCCCGAGACACCGTAGATGATGCCGGCAGTCGGGAAGTCGGGCGCCGGGATGATTTCCATCAGCTCGTCGATCGTCGCACCCGGGTTTTTTAGCAGGTGCTGGCAGGCGTCGACCACCTCGTTCAGATTGTGTGGCGGGATGTTGGTTGCCATGCCCACCGCGATGCCGCCCGAGCCGTTGACCAGCAGGTTCGGCAGCCGGCTCGGCATGACCAAGGGTTCTTTTTCCGATCCGTCGTAGTTCGGGCCGAAGTCGACGGTTTCCTTGTCGAGGTCGGCGAGCATTTCGTGCGCAATTTTTGCGAGGCGAATCTCTGTGTAACGCATCGCCGCGGCGTTGTCGCCGTCGACCGAGCCGAAGTTGCCCTGGCCGTCGACCAGCATGTGGCGCATCGAAAAATCCTGCGCCATTCTCACGATCGTGTCGTATACCGACTGGTCGCCGTGCGGGTGATATTTACCGATCACGTCGCCGACGATGCGGGCCGACTTTTTGTAAGGCCGGTTCCAGTCGTTGCTCAGCTCGTGCATCGCGAACAGCGCGCGGCGATGCACCGGTTTGAGGCCGTCTCGTGCATCCGGCAGTGCGCGCCCCACGATCACGCTCATCGCGTAGTCGAGGTACGAACGCCGCATTTCCTCCTCGAGGCTGATCGGCAGGGTTTCCTTGGCGAACTGGGTCATGCGATGTTTTCTTGTAAGCCGGGAGGGGCAGAGCGACTCGATTGGCAAGCGATGCAGCCGTAGATTCTAATTGCCGTTCCCTGTCGCGCTGATGCAACATCGACGGGCTGGAGGGCGTGGCGCGGGGCCAAAAACAGGTTGCGAGAAAGCCCTATGGCACAATAAGTCGGTCGGTGGTCAGCGCCCGGTAGAGCGTTTAACGCACAGGTGTTTGCCAGTACTTTCCGATTCCGGTTCGGACGTTTTGCAGAACATTACTGCGCCTTCCCTCGAGAGGAGAATCATGAAGAAACTGAACAAGGTGGCGTCGCTCTTTGCAACCGCTGCCCTCGCAACCTCCATGTCTGGCGCGTTCGCGCAGACGGTTGACAATTGGGTCAACGGCAGCGGCAACCTGCCCTGGAAGAATGGCACCAACGAGCTGTGCTGGCGCGATGGTTCTTGGACTCCTGCCACTGCCATTGAAGAGTGCGATGGCGCACTGAAGAAGGCCCCGCCTCCTGCACCTGTCGCTGCCCCGGCCCCGGCCGCCGCTCCTGCGCCGGTGCCTGCACCCGTGGCTCCGGTCGTGGTGCCAGCGCCGGTCAGCGAGAAGGTCACCTTTGCGGCCGATGCCTTCTTCGACTTCGACAAGTCGGTTCTGAAGCCAGCTGGCAAAGCCAAACTCGACGACCTCGTCAGCAAAATGGGTGGTATCAACCTCGAGGTCATTATTGCTGTCGGCCACACCGACTCGGTCGGCTCCGACGCGTACAACCAGAAGTTGTCGGTCAAGCGTTCGGAAGCTGTGAAGGCCTACCTGGTCACGAAAGGCGTCGAGAAGAACCGCGTGTACACCGAAGGCAAGGGCGAGAAGCAACCCGTCGCCGATAACAAGACCGCCGAAGGCCGCGCGAAGAACCGTCGCGTGGAAATCGAGGTCGTGGGCACCCGCGGCAAGTAAGAATTAGCGAACGCCCCCCAGGCTCTTTGTTTCCAAAGCCCCGCTTCGGCGGGGCTTTTCGTTTTTTGCTGCCCGATTCGGGTGCATGCGCCTTGGACTCACCGCTTCAGGGCGCGGCGCATTCGCTACCATCGCTACATGATCAATGCAGATCCACAAGAACTCGCCAAATTTAGCGAGCTCGCACACCGCTGGTGGGACACCGAGAGCGAGTTTCGCCCACTCCACCAGATTAATCCGCTTCGCCTCGAATGGATCGATCGGCACGCCAAGCTGAAGGGCATGCACACGCTCGACATCGGTTGCGGCGGTGGCATTCTTTCCGACTCAATGGCTCGGCGAGGCGCAAACGTGTTGGGTATCGACCTGGCCGCCAAGCCCTTAAAGGTCGCGCAACTTCACGCGCTCGAAGCCGGTACCGAGAACATCGCGTACCGCGAGATCTCTGCCGAGGCACTTGCTGCCGAAGCTCCCGGTAGTTTCGACGTCGTCACGTGCATGGAGATGCTCGAGCACGTGCCCGATCCGTCGTCGATCGTGCATGCCTGCGCGACGCTCGTGAAGGTCGGTGGCTGGGTTTTCTTTTCGACCATCAACCGCAACGCCAAGGCTTTTCTGTTCGCGATCGTCGGCGCCGAGTATGTGTTGCAGTTGTTGCCCAAAGGCACGCACGAATACGCGCGTTTCATCCGTCCGAGCGAACTCGCGCAGTGGTGCCGCAACGCCGGCCTGGAGCTCGCCGACACGCGTGGCATGGAATACAACCCGATCACCAAGCGCTACTGGTTGTCAGACAACACCAGCGTGAACTACATGATCGCGTGCCGCAAGACGGCATGAGCCGTCACATCGGAGCAGTGCTGTTCGATCTTGACGGCACCTTGATCGACTCCGCACCCGACCTCGCCGGCGCCGCCAACGACATGCGCGCAGCGCGCGGACTGGCGTTATTCCCGCTCGCACATTACCGACCGATGGTCGGCGCTGGCGCACGCGGCATGGTCGGGCGCGCATTCGATGTCGGTCCCGAACATGAAACATTCGCTGCACTTCGGGAAGAATTCCTGCAGATCTACGAAGCTCGAATGACGCGGGAGACTTGCTTCTTCCCGCACATGCAACCGGTGCTCGATGCACTGCAAGCGCGAGCCATGCCTTGGGGCATCGTCACCAACAAGGCGGCCCGCTTCAGTGAGCCCCTGGTGCGTGCGCTGAGTCTGATGCCCCCCGCTGCGACGCTCGTGTGCGGTGACACCACGCCGCACGCCAAACCGCACCCCGCACCGCTGCTCGAAGCGGCGCGCCGGATCGGTGTGCCCGCTGCCAGTTGTGTCTATGTTGGTGATGACTTGCGCGATGTGCAGGCCGGTCGGGCGGCGGGCATGATGACGGTCGCGGTGGCATGGGGTTACCTCGGCGAAGGCGAGCCCATCGAGTCATGGGGCGCTGACTATCTGGCGCCGACTCCGAGCGATCTGTTGAAACTGCTCGGAATGACCTAGAATAAAATCCCTGGGGCTGACCTGGCTTCGACGAAGGTACGGAGCTGGAACAGGGCACGCCGAGCACCAGTTCGCTCGTAAAACCACTGGAAACAAAGTAACTGCGAACGACTCTACGTACGCCCTCGCCGCTTA
>JANLUW010000291.1:0-2933 GCA_031363645.1 Rhizobacter sp.
CGGCGCCCAGCCCGCTCAAGATCAGCGTGCGTCGTTTCATGCGTTGCGGGTCGAAGCGGGCTTCAGCGCAGGTGCGGCCTTGCCGCGCATCGACTCGGCAGCCGTTTTGATCGCCTCGCGGATGCGCGGGTAGGTGCCGCAGCGGCAGAGGTTGGTGATGGCCGCGTCGATGTCGGCATCGTTCGGGTTCGCGTTCTTCGCGAGCAGCGCGGCCGCGGCCATCAACATGCCACTCTGGCAGTAGCCGCACTGCGGCACCTGGTGCAGCGTCCACGCGCTTTGCAACGCGTGCGGCTGGTCGGCGCTGCCGAGTGCCTCGATCGTGACGATGCGTTTGCCGGCGAGCGTCGACAGTGGCGCCACGCACGAGCGCACGGCAGCGCCGTCGACATGCACCGTGCACGCACCACAGGCCGAGACGCCGCAGCCGAAGTTGGTGCCGGTGAGTCCCAGCACATCGCGCAGTGCCCACAGCAAAGGCATGCCCGGGTCGACCGCGGCATCGTCGAGCGTGCGCATCTGGCCGTTGATCGAAAGCTCCAAGCCGTCTCCTGTGGATCGTTGCGATCGTTGTGAAAGGCCCCGCGAAAGGGCTGACCGATTCTGCGGCAATTTTTGCGGTGCGCCGGAGCGGCTGGCATGCCGTGGTCAACTCGACCACCCGGTCAATCGCCTCGCGCCGCCATGCACACCTCCGCCCTCGCCCACCTGCCAAAAAACGGGCCGCCCGAGTTGCTCTACCTGCTGTTTCACGGCGTTGGCAGCAACGCCGACAGCATGCTGCCGCTCGCCCAGCGCCTGATCCGCGAGTATCCGCAGGCGGCGGTGCTGTGTCTGAACGCGCCCGACCGGTTCGACGCGGTCATCGAGGCAGTCACCGGCGACAAAGCGAGCGATCGAGACGAGCGGCAATGGTTCTCGATCCGCCGTGTCGACGAAGCCAATCGCCCGGGCCGTGTGGCCACCGCGCTGCCGGCGTTCATCGCGACCGTGCGCGCGCTGCAGCAGCGCTTCGGCGTGGCCTGGGAGCGCACCGCGCTGGCCGGCTTCTCGCAAGGCGCGGTGATGGCGTTGGAGGCAGTGCAGCACGAGCCGATGCTCGCCGGCCGCGTCCTCGCGTTCGCCGGCCGGCACGCGGCCGCGCCGACGCATGCGCCGCTCGACACCACCGTGCACCTGTTCCACGGCCTGGCCGACACCGTGATCCCGGCCGCCGCCGCGATCGATTCAGCGCAGACACTGGTCGCGCTCGGCGCCGATGTCACCGCCGATGTGCTGCCCGGCATCGCACACGAGCTGCACCCGCTGCTGCTCGACAAGGCGACCCTGCAGCTGCGCACGTTCTTGCCGCAGAAGGTGTGGCGCGAGGCGATGCGCGAGGCACCGGCGTTGCCGCGCGAGTCGGCTGGCGACGAGCGCGCCGATTGAGATCGCGACAGCGCGACGGGCGACACGTACTCTAAGGAATCGATCCGCAAGATCGCCAACATAGTCCGGCGGCGCCGATGGCTCCGTCGGGCGCGCAGCCACCGAAGCGTCTCATGCGGCAGGTTCTGATCATCGACGACAGCGACCCCGATCTGCTCTACAGCCGCCTGACGGTCGAGCGCGCGCGCATCGCCGAGTCGGTCGTGACCTTCGGCACCGCCCAAGAAGCGCTCGATTACCTGCAGCGCGCCGATGCACCGCCGGTCGACGCGATCCTGCTCGACATCAACATGCCCGAGATGAACGGCTTCGCGTTCCTCGAGTGCTACGAGGCGCTCCGGCCCGAGCGCCGCCACAGCGCGGTGGTGGTGATGCTGACCTCGTCGCCCGACCCGCACGACCGCGAACGCGCGCAGAGTTTTGCGAGCGTCAAGGGCTACATCACCAAGCCGATCGACGCCGAATCCGCGCGCAAGCTCGTCGCCGTGATCAACGGCGCCTCCGGCTGGTAGCGCCGGTGCAGCAACGCATCGCGCCGGTCGCCTGGCTCGCGCTCGGCTATGCGGTGCTCGCACTCGTGGCGATCCACCTGTCGCGCCAATCGGGCAGCGTTGCGACCGTGTGGTTTGCCAATGCGCTCGGGATCGCAGTGCTGGCGACCGCATCGCGCGCGCTGGCCGCTGCTGGCGCTGGCGGTGGCCGCCGGCAACCTGAGCGCGAACCTGCTGTCCGGCCACACGATCGGGTTCGCGTTGAGTTTCGTGCCGGCGAACCTGGCCGAGGGCTCGTCGGCGCGTGGCTGCTCGCTGGCCGCGCTCGGCCGGTCGATGTCACCGACTCGCCGGTCGCGCTGCTGCGCCTGCTCGCGCTCGGGGCGTTCTTGCCGCAGCTCGTCGGCGCCACGCTGGGTGCCGCGGCGCTTGTCGGCCACGGTGTCGGCAGCTTTGCGGCGCTGTGGTTGAACTGGTATGCCGGCGACGCACTCGGCGCCGCTGCGGCATTGCAGTTTTTCTTGACGCTGTGCCAGACGCGCCCCGCGGCATGGCGCACACAACTCGCGACGCTGCCGATCGCCGCGCTCGGGCTGCTCAACGTGGGCGTCACGCTGCTGGCGCTGAGATGGCTGCCCGACCCGTTCGTGTTCGTGTCGCTGCCGCTGCTGGCGAGCGCGGCGCTGGCGCCACCGCTGGCGAGCTTCGGCTTCGTGCTCACGAGCCTGTTCGTGGTCGTTGCAGCGCTCGATTTCAACGTGTTCGTGCCACCCGGGCTCGGCGCGCCGGTGCAGCAAGGCTTCGTGCTGCTGTCGGCCGTGCTCGCGGTGACGCCGGCACAGTTTATGGCCACGCTGATCGAGCGCCAGCGGCAGTTGAATCACGCGCTTTCGGCGATCACTTCGGCCACGAGCCAACTCGCGTCGTTCATCGACCGCGACGGCACCTACCGCATGGTCAACCGCGCGTATGAAGATTACTGGCAGCGGCCGCGCGCCTCGATCGTCGGAAAAT
>JANLUW010000338.1:0-10970 GCA_031363645.1 Rhizobacter sp.
CACGGTCGGCCAGCAAGGCCTCTACATGCTGCTGATGGTTTCGGCACCGATCCTGCTCACCGTGTTGGCGATCGGCCTGCTCGTCAGCATCTTTCAGGCCGCCACGCAGATCCACGAAGCCACGTTGTCGTTCGTGCCGAAGGTAATCGGCGCGGTCGCGGTACTCGCTATCGCCGGGCCGTGGATGCTGACCACGCTGGTCGAGTACCTGCAGCGCACGTTGCAGGCGATACCGACGGCGGTGGGCTAGTGCTCACCTTCACCGACACGCAAGTCCTCGCATGGATCACGCCGATCCTGTGGCCGTTTTTGTGCGTGCTCGCGCTGTTCGGCACGCTGCCGATCTTTGCACAGCGTGGCGTGCCGGCGCGGGTACGGGTCGCACTCGCGTTCCTGATCGCGTTTTGCGCGCAAGCCAGCTTGCCGGCGATGCCCGTGATCGCGCTCGACTCGGGCGCCGCGGTACTTGCGATCGTGCAACAAATCCTGATCGGTGCTTCTCTCGGTTTCGCGGTGCGCATCGTGTTCGCCGCGGTCGAGTTCGCCGGTGAGATGGTGGGCCTGCAGATGGGCCTGAACTTCGCCGGCTTTTTCAACCCGATGACCGGCGGCGAGGCCACCGCAACCAGCCGCTTCTTCGGCACGGTGGTGAGTTGGCTGTTCATCGTGACAGGCGGCCACCTGCTGCTGATCGCCGCGGTGGTGCAAAGCTTTCACGCCTTTCCAGTCGGGCCCGAACCGTTCGCCTTCTTGCGTGCGGTGCAGCCGCAAGTTTGGGGCGCCGAGGTGTTTCGCCTGGGGCTCTGGATCGCACTGCCGATGACCGCGATGCTGCTGTTCGTGAACTTGGTGATGGGCATCATCTCGCGCGTCGCGCAGCAGATGAACATCTTCTCGATCGGTTTTCCGATCACCGTTTCGGTCGGCCTGATCGGCATGCTGCTGACGCTGCCGATGATGCAAGTGCCGTTCACGATGGCGCTCGAGCGGATGCTGCAGCAGTTCCAGTAGCATCGCGCGGCCCAGCGATAGTCGACCGACTGCTCTGGTGTCATCCCCGCGCCGCATGGAACTTGCATTCTTCAAAGGCTTCGCGACCTCGGCTGCGCTGATCGTCGCGATTGGTGCGCAAAACGCGTTCGTGCTGAGGCAGGGCATCAAGCGCGAGCACGTGCTCGCTGTGGTGCTGGTGTGTGCGGCATCGGACGCGCTGCTGATCACCCTCGGCGTCGCCGGCTTGGGCACGTTCGTGCAAAGCAGCCCGACGCTGCTGACGCTCGCGCGCTACGGCGGCGCGGCGTTCTTGTTCGGCTACGGGGTGCTGGCAGCGCGGCGGGCGTGGCACTCAGAGTCGCTGGCCGCAGCAGCCGACTTACCGCTGAGCCTCGCGCAAGCCCTCACCGCGTGCCTCGCATTCACCTACCTCAACCCGCACTGCTGGCTCGACACGGTCGTGCTGCTCGGATCGGTCGCGAGCCAGCAGCCCGCGGGTTCACGTGCGGTCTTCGGCATCGGCGCCACCGCGGCGAGCTTCGCTTGGTTCTTCGCGCTCGGCTTCGGGGCGCGCGCGTTGCGCGGCGTGTTCGCACGACCTGTGGCCTGGAAGGTCACCGACGCGTTGATCGCACTGGTGATGTGGGGCGTCGCGGTGTCGTTGCTGGTGGGTGATTGAGCGCACGCTCAACGGACGCGCTTTGCCGCATGAAAGGCGACCGGCAGATCGGCCACTGTCAGGTGCAGGTCATCGGCCGCCGCGAAATGCGCGAGCAGCGCTTCGACCACCACACGCACCCGGGGCGCGAGATAGCGGCGGTGCGGGTAATGCAGCACGAACTCGCGCGCGCCGGCGTCGTGGTGGTCGGTGAGCACCAGCTTGAGCCGCCCCGTACGCAGGTAGGGCAGCGCGTGATACAGGCCGGCCTGCGCGATGCCGGCGCCAGCGAGAGCGAGGTCCATGCCGGCCTCGCCGTCGTTGACGATGAGCGACGGCGTAAGCGCGACCGGCGCGCGGCGCTTTGAGCCGTTGCCTCGAAAGGCCCAGGGCGAGAGCGACCCGTCGGTCAAGCGGCGTTGCACGCAGCGGTGTTGCGGCAGTTTGTCGATGCGCTCGGGCACGCCAGCGCGGCGCAGGTAGGCGGGGCTCGCGAACAGCGCTGTCGGCAGCGCGCAGATGCGCCGCGCGACCAGGCTGCCGGCGTCGATCACCGCGCCGCGGATGCCGACGTCGTAGCCTTCGGCGACCAGGTCGACCGGCCGGTTGTCGAGGTCGACCTCGATCTGCAGACCCGGGTGCGCATTCATCAAGGCAGGCAAGGCCGGCAGCACCCAATGCCGCCCGAACGAGATTCCCACCGAAACACGCACGAGACCAACTAACTCGGCCGCCGACTGCGAGACCTCGGCCACCGCCTCCGCACGAAGGAACACACAAGAAGATCGGCATCATCGGTTCGGGCACGCTCGCGCGAACGCTCTTGGCAGGTTTCTTGAAGCACGGTCACGACGTCGCGCTGGGCACGCGCGATGTGGCCAAGCTCGCGGAGTTCGCAGCCGCTCACCCAACGGCGCGCATCGGCAGCACGGCCGAGGCCGCGGCCTTCGGCGAACTCGCGGTGTTGGCGGTGAAAGGCAGCGCGGCGCTCGAGACGTTACGCGGCGTGGCCGCGCAACTCACCGGCAAGACCGTGGTCGACACCTGCAACCCGATCGCCGATGGGCCACCGACTGACGGCGTGCTGAGTTACTTCACGGGGCCGAACGACTCGCTGCTCGAGCAACTGCAGCGCGAGTTCAAGGCGGTCAAACTGGTCAAGGCCTTCAGCTCGGTCGGCACGCTGGGCATGGTCAATCCAAAGTTCACCGGCGGGCCGCCGACGATGTTCATCGCCGGTGACGATGCGGCCGCCAAGGCGGCGGTGACCACGCTACTCACGCAGTTCGGTTGGGAGGCCGCCGACATGGGCCCTGCCATCGCCGCCCGGGCAATCGAGCCGCTGTGCATGCTGTGGTGCATTCCGGGCTTCGTGGCCAACGACTGGATGCACGCCTTCAAGATGCTGCGCGGAAGGCGACGACGGCAGCCGCAGCAGCCGTCGCAGAGGTCAGGTCGTCAATGACAGGTCACTTGCCGATCTTGATCCAGGACCACTCCAGAAAATTGTCGGCACGGTGCACAGCTTCGACATTCGTGCGCATCGCCCACGGGATGAACTGCCGGTGCAGCGGGATGTGGTGCACCTGGTCGTTGTGCTCTTTGATCGCGGCCTTGATCAGCGCCTCGCGCTTGACCGGATCGGCCTCTTTGCTCGATTGCGCGGCCAACTGGTCCATCTTCGGGTTGTTGACCTGGCCGTAGTTGAAGCTGCCCACGCCTCCGGGGCCGCGTGTGCGGTAGATGGGCGTGAGCGTGGTCTCGGCATCGGTCACCGAGCCGCCCCAGCCGAGCATGTACATGGAGGTGTCGAGGTTGCCAAGCTTGGCGAAGTAGATCGAGCGTGGCATTGCGTTCAGCCGCGCCTTCACGCCGAGCCGCGCCCACATCGAGACGAGCGTCTTGCAAATTTCTTCGTCGTTGACGTAACGGTCGTTCGGGCAATCGAGCGTGAACTCGAAACCGTCGGGGTAGCCAGCCGAGGCGAGCAGCTTCTTCGCGGCGTCGAGGTCGAACGGCAGGCGCTTTTCGAGCGCCGGGTCGTTGAAGGTGCCCATTGGCGACACCATGGTCGCGCCGGTGGGTGCGGCCTGGCCACGCATCAGCTTGGTCTTGATGCTTTCTTCGTCGACGGCCTGGTACAGCGCCTGGCGCACGCGTTGGTCTTTGAACGGGTTCTTGCCCTTTACGCTGCTGTAGAGCAGCTCGTCACGACCCTGGTCCATGCCGATGAAGATGATGCGGTTCTCGGGGCCATCGACCACCTTCACACCCGCCGTGTTGCGCAGGCGCGGCGTGTCGGTCGGGGGCGGGTCGAGGACGACGTCGAGCTCACCCGAAATCAGCGCGGCCACACGCGTCGAGTTGCTCTTGATCGGCGTGTAGATCACGTCCTGCACATTGCCTTCGGGCTTGCCCCACCAGCCGGCAAAGCGTTTGTAGACGGTCTTCACGTCGGGCTGGCGCGAAACGACCATGAACGGGCCGGTGCCGTTGGCGTTCATGGCGGCATAGTTCTGCTCGCCGGCATTGAAGTCTTGCGTCTTCGCGGCGTTGTTCTTCTCGGCCCACGCCTTGCTCATGATGAAGACCGAGTTGGCGTGCTGCAGGAAAATCGGATTGACCTCCTTGAGGTTGAACTCGACAGTCAGGTTGTCGATCTTCTTCGGTTCGCCCATCGCGTTGGCATAGACCTTGATGTCGGAGCTGGGCTGTGCGGCGCGCTTGTACGAGAAGACCACGTCGTCGGCAGTCATCGGCGTGCCGTCGTGGAACTTGACGTTCGGCCGCAACTTGAAGCGCCATGTCAACGGGCCGGCCTGCTGCCATTCGGTTGCGAGCTGCGGCACGAGGTTGAGTTGCTTGTCGCGGCCGATCAGGTACTCGTAAACCTGGCTGTTGATCGAATTCGTCAATGACTCGTTGCGCGAGTACGGGTCGAGCGTCTGCAGATCGCCCTGCGAAGCCCAGCGCAGCGTTTGCGCCTGCACCGTGACCGCGGCCAGGGTCAAACCCAACGTCGCAGCAGCCACCACCGCCACTGAAGAAGCTCGTTTCATTTCTCTTGCTCCGGCAAATAGGAAAATCGGCAGTTTAGGGCCGGCACCGCGCGCGGCATGGGCAGGGAAAACCTCAGCGCGCAGCGTTCGTAATCGAGCAAATTCCAGGCCGGCGCGAAGCCTCGACGTCAACCCGAAGCGTGCCCGCCAGAAACAACGAAGCCGCTGGATCGCAGCGGCTTCGCGAGGGTAAGCCGCGCCTCAGCGCCAGCGGGATTGCGGCACCGTTTTCAACTCGCTGGGCAGCGACGCGAAATAGCTTGCGAGCGTCTTGGCCTCGGCGTGGGTCAACTGGCGTGACATTCCCTGCATGATCGCGTTGTTTCGGCCGACTTGCGGGTTCTTGTCGATCTGGTACTCGCGCAGCGCGGCGTAGAGGTAGTCGCCGTGCTGACCGGCAAGTTTCGGGTAGCTCGGGTCGATCGGGGCGCTGAAATTCGCGCCGTGGCACGACGCGCAATTGCCTTTGGCGAGCAGCGCGGTCACGTCGGCCGGCATCGCGGTAGCGAGTGCCGCGGGCACCGGGGCGGCCTTGGCTTCGGTGGAATAAAACGCGGCGAGGTCGGCCATGTCCTGGTCGCTGAGCGAGGTGGCCACGCCACGCATCGTCGGGTGCTTGCGATCGCCCTTTTTGTATTGCGTCAGCGCAGAGACGATGTACTTCGCGTTTTGGCCCGCGATCATCGGCACGCGGTACACCTCGGGGAAGCTCGCTTTGTAATCAGGGATGCCGTGGCAGCCAATGCACATCTGGGCCTTTTTTTCACCCGCCTTCGCGTCTTGCGCCGAAGCGCTCGGCGACAGCGCCGACGCAGCAGCGAAAGTGACCAGCGCGATCATCGAACGGACGAGGTTTTTCATGGTTCCAGCAGGCGATTTGTTCAGGTCAGCTACCGATTATAGGTGCCGACTTATACTGCCTCGGCACCCTCAAAACATACCCCTGCGGCCACGCGCTCGCACGCTCGCCATGAAGTTCCAAGGCTCCGAAAACTACGTCGCCACACCCGACTTGATGCTCGCGGTGAACGCCGCGGCCACCCTCAAACGCCCGCTGCTGGTCAAGGGAGAGCCCGGCACCGGCAAGACGATGCTGGCCGAAGAGGTGGCGCAGGCGTTGAAAATGCCGCTGCTGCAGTGGCACATCAAGTCGACCACCAAAGCGCAACAAGGCCTGTACGAATACGACGCGGTGAGCCGACTGCGCGACAGCCAGCTCGCGGGTGCGGAAGGCAGCGAGAAGGTCAAGGACATCGGCAACTACATCGTCAAAGGCGTGCTGTGGCAGGCGTTCACGGCCGACCGCCCGGTGGTGCTGTTGATCGACGAGATCGACAAGGCCGACATCGAGTTCCCGAACGACCTGCTGCGCGAGATCGACCGCATGGAGTTCTATGTGTACGAGACGCGCGAACTCGTCAAGGCAGTGCACCGGCCGCTGGTTTTCATCACTTCGAACAACGAGAAGGAATTGCCCGACGCGTTCCTGCGCCGCTGCTTCTTTCACTACATCAAGTTCCCGGATGCCGAGACGATGCAACGCATCGTCGGCGTGCACTTTCCGAACCTGAAGAAAGAGCTGCTGTCGGCCGCGCTGAAAAACTTCTACGACGTGCGCAACCTGCCTGGGCTCAAGAAGAAACCCAGCACCTCCGAGTTGCTCGACTGGCTCAAGCTGCTGCTCGCCGAAGACATTCCGCTCGAGGTGCTGCAGAGCAAGGACGACAGGGTCGCGGTGCCGCCGCTGGTCGGCGCGCTGCTGAAGAACGAGCAAGACGTGTCGCTGTTCGAAAAGCTGGTGTTCATGCAACGCAACAACCGATGAGCTGGCCGAGCCCGGTCGAACTACAAGGCGCGCACTGCACACTCGAACCGCTCGCTCTCACGCACAACGATGCGCTCGCCGCCGCCGCGAGCGACGGCGAGCTCTGGCAGCTTTGGTACACCGCCATCCCGAGCCCCGAAACAATGCGCGCCGAGATCGCCCGCCGGCTCGACCTGCAGGCCAAAGGCTCGATGCTGCCGTTCACGACGCGCGACGCCGATGGGCGCGTCGTCGGCATGACCACCTACATGAACGTCGATGCTGCGCACAAGCGCCTCGAGATCGGCTCGACCTGGACCGCCGCCAGCGCGCAGCGCGGCCCGTTCAACACCGAGTGCAAGCTGCTGCTGCTCGGCCATGCGTTCGATGCGTTGGGCTGCATCGCAGTCGAGTTCCGCACACACTTCTTCAACCAGCAGAGCCGGCGCGCGATCGAGCGCCTCGGCGCTAGGCTCGACGGCATCTTGCGCAGCCACTCACGCGCGTCGAACGGCACGCTGCGCGACACCTGCGTCTACAGCATCCTTGAGAGCGAGTGGCCGACGGTGAAGTCTCACTTGCAGTGGCAACTCACCAAACCGCGTTGACCTTTCCACGGAACTCTGCATGACCGACAAGAAAAAACTCCTGACCGTCGACGACCTCTGGCAATTCGAACGTGTCGGCAGCCTCTCGCTCGCGCCCGATGGGGCGCAAGCCGT
Organism: Rhizobacter sp.; assembly: GCA_031363645.1. Classification (GTDB taxonomy): domain Bacteria; phylum Pseudomonadota; class Gammaproteobacteria; order Burkholderiales; family Burkholderiaceae_C; genus LMDS01. The sequence goes on from JANLUW010000338.1 coordinate 7,237, forward strand.
CTGCTCGGTCAGCAGTTTCTCGATGGACGAGAACAAGGGCCACGCGAGCCTGTGGCTGCTCTCGACATTCGGCGGCGAGCCGCGGCGCTTGACGAGTTGCGGCGAGAAGGACGGCCAGCCCGCGTGGTCGCCCTCCGGCGAGCAGATCGCCTTCGTCGCCAAGCGCGAACAGCAGGGCAAGAAAGACGATTCACCGCAGCTCTACGTGATCGCACCCGACGGCGGTGAGGCGCGCCGCATCGGCAGTTTCGCGCCCGGCATCGAAGCCTTCAAATGGTTTCCCGATGGCAAGCGCATCGCGTTCGCAGCCTGGGTTTGGCCCGAACTGAAGGGCACGAAAGCTCAGGCGAAAAAGCACAAAGAATTCAAGGAGCGCAAAGCCAGCGGCTACGTTACCAGCGAGTCGCAGTACCGCTTCTGGGACGCGAACCTGCCGATGGGCCGCGTGCTGCACCTGCACCTGCTCGACCTTGCCAGCGGCCGCGTCACCGACCTCTTCGAGGGCACGCCACACGAGCTCGCGCGTGCCGGCGCCAGTGAAGACAGCTTCGACATTTCGCCCGACGGCCGCCACCTCGTGTTCGCGTTCGACCCGCAGCCCGAGAAGCGCATCGAGAACCGCAAGGTGCTGGTCGAGCTGCAGCTGCGTTCGGGCAAATTCGCCGCGCTGACGAACGACCCCGAGTGGGATTTCGACATGCCGCGATACAGCCCCGACGGCGGGCACATCGCGATGACCGCGGCGCACACCGGCAAAAAGCACACGATGCCCAACCACGCTGCGCTGCTCAAGCGCGGCGGCGCCTGGCAAGTGCTCACCGACACGTGGGATCACTCGGTGGACAGCGCGTTGCGCTGGGCCGGCGACGCGAGCGCGCTCTACTTCACCGCGCAAGACCGTGGCCGCGCCAACCTGTATCGCTACGCGATCGCGAGCCGCACTGCGAGCGTCGCGGCGCAAGGCGGCTGGGTGCAGACGTTCGACGTGGCCAGCGATGTGATCGCGAGCGTTGCCGATGCGCTGATGCACCCGGCGCGCGTGCACGCGGTGCGCGATGGCCACGCGCCGCTGCGCATCGAAGCCTTCAACGATGCGCTGCTCGCAAGCCTGCGGCTGGGCGAAGTCGAAGAGGTGATGGTCGAGGGCGCGCTCGGCGAGCCAGTGCAGATGTGGCTGACCTACCCGCCGGGCTTCGACCGCAAGAAGTCGAGCAGCAAAACGGGCGGCGGCAAAACGAATTACCCGGTGCTGCACAGCATCCACGGCGGGCCGCATGCCGCCGCCGGCGACACCTTCCACTACCGCTGGAACACGCACGCGTTCGCGGCGCAGGGCTATGTCGTCGCCTGCGTGAACTACCACGGTTCGTCGGGCTTCGGCCACGCGTTTCTCGACAGCATCACGCACCATTGGGGCGAGCTCGAACTGCAGGACGTGGAAGCCGGCACCGACTGGCTGCTCGCGCAACCGTGGGCCAACGCCAAGCGCGTGTTCGCGGCTGGCGGCAGCTACGGTGGCTTCATGGTCGCGTGGATGAACGGCCATGTGAAGCCAGGCCGCTACAACGCCTACATCTGCCACGCCGGCTGCTTCGACTGGACCGCGATGTTCAGCGACGACGCCTACACCTGGCACGCCAAGGAACTCGGCGCCTGGTATTGGGAAGACCCGGCAAAAATCCAGTCGCAAAGCCCGAGCCATTACGTCGCGGCAATGAGCACGCCGACGCTCGTGATCCACGGCGCACTCGACTACCGCGTGCCCGACCAGCAAGGCCTCGCGTACTACAACACGCTCAAGGCCAAGGGCATCGACGCGCGTTTGTTGTGGTTCCCCGACGAGAACCATTGGGTGCTCAGGCCCCGCAACTCGCAGCTTTGGTATGGCGAGTTTTTCGACTGGCTCAAGTGGCACGACCCGGGCGTGAAAACCGGGCCGGTCGCGAACAGAAAAGCACGCCGAAAACTCTAGGCCGCCTGCAAGCCAGACGCCGCGGACGGCTCGGCCAGCACGACCCGATCGCGCCCGGCCGCCTTGGCGCGGTACAGCGCCGCATCGGCGCGGGCGATGACCGCGTGGGCCGGCTCGGCGATCGACTGCGCGATCGCCACGCCCACGCTCACCGTCATCGGCACGCGCGCGCTTTCATCGGCGTTGCGCACCACCTCGCGCAAGCGCGTGCCGAGCCTGAGCGCGCCCTCGAGATCGGTGTGCGGCAGGAGCAGGCAGAACTCTTCGCCGCCCATGCGCACGATGTGGTCGACATCGCGCGCGGCTTCGCGCATCAACCGCGCCAATTCGACCAGCGCCGTATCGCCGGCCGCATGGCCGAACGAATCGTTGATGCGCTTGAAGTGGTCGACGTCGACCATCAGCACCGCGAACGTCTCGCCGTAGCGGCGCAGGCGCCCGACCTCGCGGCGCAGCAGCGGCGCCAGCGCGCGGCGGTTCAGCAGGCCGGTCAGCGCGTCGCGCAGGCTGCGCTGACGCAAACGCCGCACCATGCGCGCGACAACCAGCAGCGCCAGCACCATGTTGATGACCAGCCCGCCCATCATGAAGGCCATCGCAATGCCGGTGTTGAACCCGCTCGGCTCGTGCAGCGGCCGCGCTGCGAGTTCAGGCACCCATGCACCGAGCACGGCGCGCGCCGCGAAGGTGATGCCGAGCAGTGCGAGCGGCGCAGCCACCGCGCGCGCCGCGGCGATCGCGTCATCAGCGACGAGGCGCCGGTGGCTTTCGAACGCGGCGCGCAGCAGCGCCCACGCGATCGGTATCGAGATGCAGATCACCGCCCACGTCGGGTGTTCCGCGTAGAGGCCGATGGTCAGCAACACGCCGTCGAGCGCGAGCAGCGCTGCGTGCTCGACATCGGTGACGCGAATGCGCAGGAACACCTGCACGCCGCGGCGAATCAGCACGAAGGCCAGCAAGACCAGCAGGTTGGCCGCGAACCAGGTCAGCACGGGAGGCAAGGCGCCGCGTTGCAAGATCAGCCCGAGCCCCGCCGCGAAAGCCAGCGCCGCGCCGGCCCATTGCAGCGCGACGAGTCTCGTCAACCCGAGCCAGCGCCCGGTCACCCACCAGCCAAGGGCAAACAAGCCCTGCTGCAAGGCAATCAGTAACAGCACGGTGGCGGTGTCGTTCAAGCAGTAATCTCCAAGTGACGACGGGTACTGCGCCTCGCCGCGACCACGTCGCACCGCCGCGGAGTATGGCCCGCGCCGAGCCCGGTGACATGCCCCGCGCATCCCACCTCGTGGGGATGGACAGCACCCGCACCCGCACTCCCGGCTATGCTCGTGCCCTCGCCCGCATGCGCACTCGCGCGGGCACGAAGCGACCCGGGCCGCCACCATGCTGATCAACTTTTTCTTCACGCTGCGCGCCGCCAAGCTCAAGGTCTCGGTCAAGGAGTACCTGATGCTGCTCGAGGCGATCCAATGCGGCGTGATGGATGCGGACGAGTTCGATGCGAGCGGCCCGACCGTGGACAAGTTCTACTACCTCGCCCGCACCTCGCTGGTGAAAGACGAAGCCAATTTCGACAAGTTCGACCGCGCTTTCGCAGCCTACTTCAAGGGCGTGGAGATGCTGACCGACTTCACGCAAGAAGTGCCGCTCGACTGGCTCCAAAAAAAGCTTCAACTCGACCTCAGCGCCGAAGAAAAAGCCGCGATCGAGAAGATGGGCTGGGACGAGTTGATGGAGACGCTGAAGAAGCGCTTCGAAG
>JANLUW010000357.1:0-3567 GCA_031363645.1 Rhizobacter sp.
CATCGTCATTCAAGGAAGCGCACGAAGCCGGCGACCGGCTCGCGCTCGGTCACCAGCGTGTTCTCGATCGCGCCCGGGTCGGCCCAGCCGAGCGACATGCCGCACACCACCTGCTCGTCGTCGGGCATGCCGATGTGCGCACCGATGATGCGGTGGAACTGGGTGAAGGCGGCCTGCGGGCAGGTGTCGAGCCCGCGGCCGCGGGCGGCCACCATCACGCTCTGCAGGAACATGCCGTAGTCGAGCCAGCTGCCCTGCCGCATCGTGCGTGGGATCGTGAAGATCAGGCCGACCGGCGCATCGAAGAACGCGTAGTTGCGGCGATGCTGCGCATGCATGCGCGCCTTGTCGGTCTTCGCGATGCCGAGCAAGGTGTACAAATCCCAACCGACCTTGCGGCGGCGGTCGATGAACGGCGAGGCCCACTCGGTCGGGTAGTAGGCGTACTCCTCGACGTGCTTCGCGCGTTCTTGCGGATCGTCGTAAGCGGAGGCCACCTGGCGCGAGAGTTCGGTCTTGGCGTTGCCCGTCAGCACGTAGACCTTCCACGGCTGCGTGTTCGTGCCCGAGGGCGCGCGAGATGCGACTTCGAAAATCGCCTCGACCAGCTGCCTTGGCACCGGCGTCGGCAGAAAGGCGCGCAGCGAGCGGCGAGTGACGATGGCCGTGTCGACGGCGGCGGTCTGTTCGGGTGTGGGCTTCAAAGCAATCCTTGCAAGGTTCGAATCAGGGGCCCGGGCAACGGCGCAGGGCGGCGCGTCTCGCGGTCGACATACACATGAACGAAGTGACCGCAGGCCGCCGTCATCGGCTCGCCGCCGCCGAACAAGCCGATCTCGTAGCGCACGCTCGACGCGCCGAGCGCCGCCACGCGCAGGCCGGTGTCGACCGTCTGCGGGAACGACAGCGGCGAGAAGTAGTTGCAGTGCGTCTCGACCACCAGCCCGATCACGACGCCACGCTGTACGTCGAGCACGCCGGCCTCGATCAGGTAGCGGTTCACGACCGTGTCGAAGTAGCTGTAGTAGACGACGTTGTTGATGTGGCCGTAGGCATCGTTGTCCATCCATCGGGTCGAGATTTGCTGAAAGTGGCGGTAGGCGTCGCGCGGGCGTGGCGCGGGGCGAAGGGTGGCGGGCGTGGCGGGCGTGTTCGGGCTCATGGCGCGGCATTGTTCCACTCGCGCCAGCTTTCGATTGCCGCGCGGATCGTGCCGAGGTGCACCTGCACCGTGTATTCGACCACGCGGCCGTAACCGCCGGCCATCGACAGCGCCACGGGGATGCGCCGCTCGCGCGCCGCAGCGAACACACGCCGATCGCGTTCGGCGAGGCCCGCGGTCGTGAGCTTGAGCCGCCCGAGGCGATCACCTTCGTGCGGGTCGGCACCGGCGAGGTAGAAGATCAAACCCGGCAACGCGTGTGCGTGGTGGCGCCAGAGTGCGGCGAGCGCGTCGTCTAACGCGCGCAGGTAGGTTTCGTCATCGCATCCGTCGGGCAGGTCGACGTCGAGGTCGCTGCGTTCCTTGCGGAACGGAAAGTTCTTCGCGCCGTGCAGCGACAACGTGAACACGGTCGGGTCCTCGGCGAAGATCGAAGCGCTGCCGTTGCCCTGGTGCACGTCGAGGTCGACGATCGCGACGCGCAGCAACTTGCGATGCATGCGGTGCCACTCGGCCTGCATCAAGCGCGCGGCCACCGCGGCGTCGTTGAAGACACAGTAGCCGCCGCCCTTGTCGGCCGTGGCGTGGTGCGTGCCGCCCGCCAGGTTGGTCGCGAGCCCTCCGCCGACGGCACCGAGCGCCGCGTGCGCGGCCGCGATCGTGGCACCGACCGAGCGGCGCGCGCGCTCGACCATCGCTTCGCTCCACGGAAAGCCTATTTCACGCTGCTGCGCCGCGCTCAGCGTGCCGTCGATCACGGCCGACAAATAGCCCGGTGTGTGAGCGAGCGCGAGTTCGCCGTCACTGGCTGGCAGCGCCTGGCAAAGCTGCAGGCCGGGCAGGCCTTCGAGCTGCTCGCGCAGCAGCCGGTACTTCGACATCGGAAAGCGATGCCCCGGCGGCAGCGGCAGCACAAACTGGTCGGCGTAGAAGGCTTGCATCGACATTTCGCGCCGATTGTGACGAACGTGTCGGCGGCTAGCTGAAGCGCCGTCGATTCCGCTTGAATTGCGTCAATTTGTTGCAGTGCAGCAAAAAATGCTTGCAATGCAACCGACGCCCCCTATACTTTAGCTCATGGTGCAGTGCAGCAAATGTGCAGAAGAAGGCGCCGGAAATATTCTCAACCTACTGTCTGGAGACACTCACCATGATGACCGCTGAACAATTGATGGCCGCCCACAAGTCAAACGTCGAGGTCCTTTTCGGCCTGACCAACAAAGCCTTCGAAGGCGTCGAGAAGCTCGTCGAACTGAATCTGCAAGTCGCACGCACTGCGATCGGCGAAGCCGCTGAGAACGCCAAGGCTGTCATGTCGGCCAAAGACGCACAAGAATTTATGACGCTGCAAGCCGCGCTGCTGCAGCCCGCAGCCGAGAAAGCCGCTGCTTACAGTCGCCACCTGTACGACATCGCTGCCGCGACCGGCGCCGAAGTGACCAAGGTGACCGAAGCGACCACCGCCGACGCGCAATCGAAGTTCATGTCTGCCGTCGATGCCGCCGTGAAAAACGCACCGGCCGGCAGCGAGAATGCAGTCGCCTTGGTCAAGTCGGCTGTCGCCGCTGCGAACAATGCATTCGAAGGCGTGCAAAAAGCCGTGAAACAGGCGACCGAAACCGCAGAAGCGAACTTCCAGACCATCAGCGCCACCGCCACAAAGGCCGCCAAGGTCAAGCGCGTCGCCTGACCGATTCGGTGAGGCCCGGAGTCGGGTCTCATGCCAGCGATTTTCAGCCCCGAAGCAGCGATGTTTCGGGGCTTTTCGTTTTGTGGCGATTGAGGGTTCAGCGCGTTCGCGAACGCGGCCCGAGCTGGCTCGCCGGCGCGCTGAAAAGGCGCCCGCGCGCAGCTTGCGTGATCGCGGCGATGCACGGGTGGGTGATGCGCCGCTCGACCGACACGGCGAAAAACTCTTCCACCAACTCGTCGGTGCGACCGAGCACCTTGACGCCGTATTGCTCACAGGTTTCCGCCTCGAGCACCGTCGGCGACATGAACACGCCGCGGCCCTCGCGGCCGAACGCCTTCATCAGCGCCGCATCGTCGAATTCGCCGACCGTGCGCGTGTGAATGCGGCGCTCGGTGAGCCAGAGTTCCATGCGCTGCCGCACCGCCGATGCGCTGCCCTGAACCAGCATCGGCGCACCGTCGAGGTTGTGCGGGAACCGGCCCTTCAACGTTTTGCGCAGCGCCGGTGTGCAGTAAAAACTCATCGAGGTGCTACCCAGCGCGTGGTTGAACGCCTTCACGCTCATCTGCTTGTTCATCGGCTCGTCGGCGATGACGAGGTCGACGCGCTGAATCGCCAATTGCCCCAACAAGTCTTGGAACTTGCCTTCGTGGCAAATGAGGCGAACCGGCAGCGGCACATCGAGCGCAGGCTCGAGCAACCGGTAGGCGAT
>JANLUW010000487.1:0-8074 GCA_031363645.1 Rhizobacter sp.
GATCTGCAGACGCTGGCCTACGGCGAGGTTGTCGACCATTTCGGTGTGCGCTTGTCGCTGCACCCGGCCGGCCACGTGCTCGGCTCGGCGCAGGTGCGGCTCGAACACCGCGGGCGGGTTTGGGTGGCATCGGGCGACTACTTCGTCGCCGGTGCCCACGACGACCCGCGTGAAGGCAATTCGACCTGCGCGCCGTTCGAGCCGGTGCGCTGCGACTGCTTCATCACCGAGAGCACCTTCGGCCTGCCGATCTATCGTTGGGCGCCGCAGCGCGAACTGTTTGCCGATATCGATCAGTGGTGGGCCGCGAACGCCGCCGCCGGCCGCGCGAGCCTGCTGCTGGGCTACAGCTTCGGCAAGGCGCAGCGGATTCTGGCGGGCGTGGATTCGGGCATCGGGCCGATCGTCGTGCACGGCGCGGTCGAGCCGCTGAACCGCGCGTACCGGGCTGCCGGCGTCGCGTTGCCGCACACCAAGCTCGTCACCGAAGTCACCGACAAGGCCGACCTGAAACGTGCGCTCGTGATCGCGCCGCCCTCGGTGCAGAACTCGGTCTGGACCAAGCGCTTCGGCGAGCACAGCGACGCGTTCGCGAGCGGCTGGATGCAACTTCGCGGCGCGCGCCGCAGGCGTTCGGTCGACCGCGGCTTCGCGCTCAGCGACCACGCCGATTGGCCCGGCCTGCAGCGCGCGATCGGCGCCACCGGAGCGCAGCGCGTGATCGTCACGCACGGCTACGAGAGCGTGATGGTGCGCTGGCTCACCGAGCAGGGGCTGGAGGCCGGCGCGTTCAGCACCGAGTACGGCGACGAGCACGAGGAGCGCGCCGAAGTGCCCGAATCGGCGACCTCATGAAGGCGTTTGCGCAGCTCTTCAACGAACTCGACGCCAGCACCGCAACCAGTGCGAAGGTCGATGCGCTCAAGCGTTACTTCGCGGCCGCTGCGCCTGCCGATGCGGCCTGGGCGGTTTACTTTCTTGCCGGCGGCAAGCCGCGCCAGGTCGTGCCGACCGCGTTGCTACGCGCACTCGCCTGCGAGCGCGCCGGCATCGCGCCGTGGCTGTTCGAGGAGGCGTACGAGGCGGTCGGTGATCTCGCCGAAACCATCGCGCATGTGCTGCCCCCAGCGGATGTGCTCAGCGATTTCGGCCTGGCCGAATGGGTCGAGCAGCGCCTGCTGCCGCTGCGCGGTATCGAGCCGGTCGAGCAGGCCGAGCGCATCGTGCGCTACTGGAACGAGCTCGACACCCCCGGCCGCTTTCTGCTGACGAAACTCATCGGCGGCGGCTTTCGGGTGGGGGTGAGCAAGCTGCTGGTGCAGCGCGCGCTCGGCGAGGTCGCATCGCTCGACGCGAAGGTCGTCGCGCAACGCATGATGGGCTACACCGACGCGAAACAGCAGCCCGATGCCGCGCGCTACGAGGCGCTGCTGTCGCACACCCGCAGCGGCCCGGCCGAGGCCGGCCAGCCGTACCCGTTTTTCCTCGCGCATCAGCTCGAGGCAAAGGTCGCCGACTTCGACACCAAGCTCGGCTCGCCCGCCGACTGGATCGTCGAATGGAAGTACGACGGCATCCGCGCGCAGATCGTCAAGCGTGCCGGCAACGTGTGGATCTGGTCGCGCGGTGAAGAGCTGGTGACCGAGCGCTTCCCCGAGATCGTCGCGCTCGCCGCCCCGCTGCCCGACGGCACCGTGCTCGACGGCGAAATCGTCGTGTGGAAAGAGGGCGCGCCCGCGGCCTTCAACCTGCTGCAGCAACGCATCGGCCGCAAGACGCTGACCAAGAAGGTGCTCGCCGACGCGCCGTGCGGCTTCATCGCCTACGACCTGCTGGAGTGGGGCGGCGTCGATCAACGCGAGCAGCCGCAGTCGGCGCGCCGACCGCTACTCGAAGCGGCGGCGGGCGCCGTCGACGGCATGCAGCTCTCGCCGATCGAAGCACGCGGGAGCTGGGCCGAGCTCGCAGCATTGCGCGAATCATCACGCGAGCGCGGCGTCGAGGGCTTCATGCTCAAGCACCGCGCCGCGCGCTACGGCACTGGCCGCAGAAAACAGGAGGACCTGCTCGGTGGCACCTGGTGGAAATGGAAGATCGACCCGCTCACCGCAGACGCCGTGCTGATCTACGCGCAAGCCGGCCACGGCCGCCGCGCAAGCGTGTACACCGACTACACCTTCGCGGTCTGGAACCGCACGCCGGCCGACGCGGCCGAGGCGCAGGCCGTGGTCGACGCGATCGCCAAGCGCGAGCCGGCGCGCGAGGGCGGGTTGCAACTCGTCGCGTTCGCCAAAGCGTATTCGGGCTTGACCGACGCAGAGTTCGGCCGCGTCGACAAGGTCATCCGCGCCCACACGCTCGAAAAGTTCGGCCCGGTGCGCAGCGTCAAGCCCACGCTCGTGTTCGAGCTCGGCTTCGAGGGCATCAACCGCAGCCCGCGCCACAAGAGCGGCATCGCAGTGCGGTTCCCGCGAATGCTGCGCATCCGTGACGACAAACCGCTGCACGAGGCCGACACGTTGCAGACGCTCGAGACCTTGCTCGGCGCGATGTGAGACGCAAAAAATACAGCGTGCCGATCCTTGACGACGCTGCGAGTGCCGTTCGGGTCAAGCCAAGTAAAAGTCCAGGGATTTGCGCGAGGCGACTTCACTCGGGGCATCGGCGTGGCCGAGCCGAAACAGCATGCGGGGCACGCCGCGCGAATCCCCACGCATCGCTTGCAAGAGTGCCTGCAGCCTCGCTTGCGTGTCAGCGGCAACCCAGCCGTTGCCGGGTGTCTGGATGGCGAGTGCGGTAGAGGCTGCCATCGGCTGCAGCGCGAGGCCGGCCTTGTCGGCGGCGAGCCAAAGGCGTTGAAAACCGCGGCCGGCATCGATGTCCGAGGTGCGGTCGGCCGTGGCGGCGGCCAGCACCAAGCCGAGGTGAGGTGCGGTCGCGCAAGGCAGCAAGCCCGCGCGCACGCCGAGCGCCTGGTGGGCACCGAACACGTTGGCCACACGCATGACTCGCCAGTTGCGCAGCATCGCGAACACGGCGCGTGCCGGCGGCTCCACCTCGAGTGCCGCGGGCGGCAACCATTCGTCGACCGTGCGGTGCCATCCAACGTCGAAACGCACCGCGCCGAACAGTTCGGCGTGCAGCGCAGCGCGGCGAAAGCGCTCGGTCTCGGCTAGCCGCACCGCCTTCAAGGCCGGGTTGCGCAACGCGGGCTCGTCGAGCCACCGAAGGTCGACGCCCTCGATCTTCAAAGCGGCCTCCCGCAGTTGGTGCAAGGTGGCTGTGTCGACTTTGTCACGGCTGTAGAGCCGGCGGTTCGTGTGGCGCGTCGAGATCGACCTGGAGAGCGGGTCAGGCGCACTTGTGGCAGCCGACGACCATCGCAGCGTGGCGATCAGCTCCGGCGCCTCGGAATCTGCACGCAGATCGACTTCGACCAAGTGCCCCGACTCCAACGATTTGAGGGCGATGTTTTCAATCACCGCACCGAAGGCCATGTGCGTGAGTGCCCGCCTATGCGGCAACGCGGCCCAAGCGGCCTGATCGGTCGCCACAAGCCGCACGCGATCGGCTGCGACGATGTAGCGGAAATAGTGGCGGTTCTCTGCCGACGGCGCTTGAATGCCGGCGGTCAGGATCTCGCGCAGCGAGGCATGGTCGGGCCGCATCGCCGTCGTCAACGTGCGCGCAGGCGGCGTTTGGCCAACGCCAGTAACAACTTTTGCATCGGATTGCGGTTGCCACCCGGCCGCCAGGTGCGGCGCAGAACATTGCGGTACGCATCGAAGTGCAGACCGCGTGGCGCAGCGATCACTTCGCCACGCTTCAAAAGCAGCTTCAGAACTTGTGCCGCGACAACGCCACTGCACAACTGCACTGCGATCACAGTAGAAGGACCGCGCTGGTTCGCCAAATCGACGCGTGCCGGTTCGACTAGATAACCCATTTGCAGCATCGAGGGCGACAAGCCAACGAGAAAACGCAATGCCTGATCGGCCGGACTCTGCCCTTCGAGTTGGAAGTAATCCTCGAAGCTCATCCCACCAGGAACGAAATTCAGAAGTGCGGCGCCCATGCCCAACGGCGCCACCGTCACGGCGGGAATGCCGGCTGCGTGGCATTGCGCAAAGACGCGCCGGCGAATGTCGAGTGCAAAGAAGTCGAGCCCGTCGAGGTAGACGGATCCGTCGGCCAAGAATGCCGAAACATTGTCGGGCGTCAGGCCTTGGTCGAAAACGCGTATGTCCAACTCGGGGTTGATTTCGCGAGCCATCTCGACCATGACGTCAATTTTCGGCCGGCCGACCGTGGACACGCCCGCACCCGCTTGACGGTTGAAATTTTGATAATCGAACACATCGAAATCGGCAACGCTGAAGGCGCCGATTCCGAGTCTGGCCAGCGTCAACAGGTACACGCCGCCGACTCCACCCAACCCTGCGATGCAAATACGTGACGACTTGAGTCGCTGCTGCTCCGCGGCCGTGACCCACCCGAGGTTGCGAGCGAACGCCTCGCCGTATGAAAAAGCCGATGACTCGGCAGAAAACTCGCTCATTGTCGATACAACTTCCAGTTACATGTATCCGGGTCAGTAAACAGATGTTCGTTGTCAGAACAAAAGTGCGGGATATTGCATGCGCAAATCAAGGGTTCATGTAGGACAAATGGCCGCGCTAGCGTGAGCGACGCAGACAGACAAAGTTGTATGTGCAGCCCTCCATTTGAGGGGTTCGTCGTCGCGGATAGCTTTTGTCCTACAAAACGTGCGTTGTGCCACTGCAAAATGGGTGGTCGTCTTGTTTCGACCTTGTTCCTCAATTCTAGGAGTGCACCATGTTTCTTCATTCTCCGTTCTTGACTGCAGCCCTGCGTCGCAATGCTGTGGTTATTGCATTGGCAGTCTCGGGCACTGCTGCCTATGCCGATACGCCGCCGTTCACGTTCGACCCTTCCGCAGTCAGCTTGGCCGGCACGTCGTTCACCGCTGACAACATATCGATCTCGGACTTCTCGGTGGTCAAGTTCACCGGCAGCACCTTTTCCGACACAGGCTACCTTGCCGTGACCGGCTTTCAACTTGGCAACAACGCGTCGTTGGCTGTGCCTGGCCTGAACACGGGATACGGGCTGTACGTGAAGTTCGACGGTACCGGCACCACGACCATCGGCAATCCGCTGACGACGCCGACGAGCGGTAATTTTTCGACGTTGAACTACACGCTCTACGGCTACAACGGCGCCGCTACGTTCGGTATCGACGGCAGTGGCAACCCGTTCAAGACCGCGTCGAACGAAATTGTTCTGGCTACCGGTTCGCTCCAAAAGGGTGGCAACTTCGTCAGTACCAACCCGGCTGAAAGCAGCTTCTTTGCAAACGCCGGTGCCACTCTGAGCTTTGATGTCAACCCCGCCCAATCGGGATTCTTTGCTTCGCCTAAACCTTTCTACGGTGTGGCGTTCACCTCGTTCACGAATACGCCGACTAACGTCGTCGCTTTCGACGGTGGGTTTCGGATTGTCAAAGGCGGCGGAACGATCAACTTCGCTGCTGTTCCCGCTGTGCCCGAGCCAGAGACCTACGCGCTCTTGATCGCAGGTCTCGGGGCAATCGGCTTCGTGGCGCGTCGCAGACGCGCCTGATCGAGCGCATCGACAGGTGAGTGGCCGCCCGCGGGCGGCCACTCATTTTGGGAACTTCGCAAAGGCCGCGCCAGCGACGTCTCTTCGACAAACAAAGCCTCGGCTTTCAGCTTTAGAAAACGCAACAAGATGAACACTCGTTTACTCACCGGTGGCTTGGCCGGCCTGTACTTGGGAGCAATGCTGACCGCCTGTGGCGGCGGTGGCGGTAGCGATTCGGCGACCGTCAACACGCCACCGTCCACCCCTTCGAGTTCGACAGCGCAGTTCGCGATCGGCGCCGGTTTCAAGGCGCGGGTGATGAACGGGTCGAGCGACACCTTCGATGTTGGCGGGACGTGTTCCGGCACGGCCGCTATAACAACCCTTGCAGCAGTCGCCAGCACCTTCGAGACGGTGGCCGGCTTCTCTACCACGCAGACCTCGACTTCGTCGTTTTCCAACTGCATGCCTGCCACTGCCAGCGTCACAGGTGTGACGTACTACAGCGCCGACTACGGCCCGATCGGGCAATCGATCGGCGGTGGCGACTACGCCAAGTACGAATCCCGCCTGCCGCCGTTGCCAGCGAGTGTGAAGGTGGGCGATGCCGCAGATTTTGGCGCCCTCATTACCTACACCGACAGCACGAAAGCGATGCTTACCGGCCGCAAGCTGTTCAGCTACGTGATCGAGCCCGACTCGTCGACGACCGCAACGGCGAACATCATCGTTCGCACTTACGACACGACCGCACAGCTTTTGTCGACGCAGCGATCGCGGTATCGAATGGCCGCGGACGGAACGCTGAAATTGGTGACGATCGAAGTTCAGTTTGGGACCACCAGCAACGTGCGCTTGGTCTACACGGCGCGATAAGGCGGCGCTGCGATCCGTCGAACCCTCCGGCGGCAGGTTGGCGCCGCGTCCTACAGCCGAGATACGTGCCAACGCGCAAAAATGGCTTCATTCCAAACGCGAGGAAGCACATGCGACCTGACCCCATCCGAGGACTTCGGCATACCCTGTCGGCTGGCTTGGCCCCAGCGGTCTTGCAGCACATGAATTCCAGCTTGTGGATCGAGGCCTGTGCGACTCGGCTCGCTGAATTGAGCCCCTCGATGGGGGCCGAGGTTTGCACAAGACGTGCGGCCAATTTGTTTTGCGACGTGGGTAGTTTTCATCCCGAGATCGCAGCGGAAATGGAATACGAGTCCGGCATGTTCGATCACTGACGAGTGCCACCCTGGGGCCGCTGCAAGAAGCCTCAGTGGTGACGCAGGCCACCGCACGCCCGCGGTTCGCGCGCCGCAGCAGTGCCCGACTTCATTCGTGCAAACTCTGTCCGGTGCGCTTCCATGCCAGCCAGTCGACCGGCGATAGAAGCTTCATCGCCGACCGAGAAAAAATACGGGTAGAGCGATCGTTCCAGTGACTCTTCCTGCTGCGACCCGGCGAGCCTGTCGATTTCGGCGTGTGCATGAGAAAAGCGCAGTCTCATCAGCACTGCTGGCGCATTGACGCGGGGGTTGTGCCGCGGCGGACCGAGTGCCTTGAACCCCAGCATGCGCTCGTAGTAGCGAACATGCCGCGGGTTCACTTCAATGACCAAGTCGTCGCAGCCCAGCACACGGTGCGCAAATATGTAGGCCACATGAAACAGCGAAGCCAGAACACGTTTGGACTTCACCACGCTGTCGATGGCCAATTTCGTGAACTCGCAAATTTGACGCCCCTGCCTGCGAATCGCTTCTGTTTCGTCGGCAAAGATGTCGTCTACATGCAGTCCGCTGTCTGAATCGAAGCCAATCGTGATGGTGCCGATTGTTTCGTTGAATTCGGTGGCCGTGAAGGTGATTCGTGAGGGTGCCGGTTGTGAGGGCAGCGCCGTCGAGACGTATCCGCGCGTCAGGTACATGCGACTGATCAACACACTGGCAGCAGTGCGTTGCCCATGCGTGTTCGCACTGCGAATCTTGAAAACTCGGCTGGCTTCGCCGCCGAGCGTTTGCTCCTCTTCGGGCACCCCTTGAATTAGCGAGCGCAATGGATCGTGCGACTCGTGCACACCGATAATCGTATCGCCTTCCAAAATCGTCCTCTCGCTTTCCTCGACGGCGGTTTCGTTGGTGTGCCAACTGCTGTGAGCCGCCGAGTTTTATGTCCTGCCCTTTGATGAATGACTTTACCGCGGGTCAATGTCCGCAACGCCTTCCGGCAGGAAAGCGCATGTAACGCGAGACAGTAGGCTCCGGCCTCTCCTGTTTTGCAATAAGCACACCGTATTGCACGCAACCGAATTGCATGGGTGCTGAACGGTCCATTCAGCTATCGACGCGCCAAGGTGCGGAGCGCCCGCGCGGCTCGTAGTGCGCCGACCTCAATGGCGTTCCAGTTCTTCATCTGCAGATCGCTGAAACCACGCATGAACGTCGCCTCGCCATCGTCAAGC
>JANLUW010000541.1:0-5776 GCA_031363645.1 Rhizobacter sp.
GCGCTCGCGTTCGGCGGCGTCACGCTCGATCCGGCCACGCGGCAGGTGAGCTCGAATGGCGCGCCGGTGCTGTTGTCGGCGCGCGAGTTCGCGGTGCTCGAGGCATTGATGCTGCGGCCGGGCGCGCTGCTGTCGCGCGCCCAACTCGAAGACCGGCTCTACGGTTGGGGCGAAGAGATCGAGAGCAACGCGGTCTCGGTCTACATCCACCAGTTGCGCCGCAAGCTCGGTGCCGAGTTCATTCAGAACGTTCGGGGTGTCGGCTACTTCGTCAACGACAAGCCGAGGGCGGCATGATCCACAGCCCGAGCGCCGGGCCGCCAAGGGCCACACCGGGGCCCCTTCATGGCCTTGCCGGGGGGCGCCCCCTCGGGGGGCAAAAGCGAAGCGACGGGGGCGCACCATGAATTCGATCCGCGTTCGCGTTCTGCTCTCGTTGCTCGGCATGCTCGTGATCACGGCCGTGGTGATGGGTGCGCTGACCTACCGCAACGTGCTCGCCGAGACCGAATCGCTGTTCGACTACCAGTTGCGGCAGATGGCGTTCTCGCTGCGCGATCAGGGCGAGATCGCGGCGGCGCAGGCGAGCACGCTGGCCGACGAAGAGCTCGATTTCGTCGTGCAGATCTGGACCGTCGACGGCCGCATCATTTATCCGCCGCGCTTGCGTGACGACCTGCCGACGCGCGCCGTGCTCGGCCTGGCCGACGTGACGGTCAACGGCAAAACCTGGCGCGCCTTCAGCGTCGCGAGCCGCGACCGCGTGATCCAGGTCGCGCAGCCGCTGCAGATACGCCAGCAGCTCGCGGCCGGCGCGGCGCTGCGCAGCGTGGCGCCGCTGCTGTTCATCGCGCCGGTGATGGCGGTACTGATTTGGTGGCTGGCGGCGCAGACGCTCGCGCCGCTGAAGCGTGTGGCCGACGGCGTGCGCGCCCGCGATGAGCAGTCGTTGCAGCCGCTGCCGCTGGCCGGGCTGCCCGCCGAGGTCGCGCCGATCGTCGGTGCGCTCAACGGCCTGCTGCAGCGGCTCGGCACGTCGCTCGGCGCGCAGCGTGCGTTCGTCGCCGATGCCGCCCACGAACTCCGCTCGCCACTGACCGCGCTGAAGTTGCAGATGCAATTGTACAAGCGCGCGCCCGACGAAGCCGCGCGCACCGAAGCGGTCGAGGCACTGAGCGCCGGCATCGACCGTGCTGCCCGGCTCGTCGAGCAACTGCTGGCACTCGCCCGTGCCGAGCCGGGCGCCCCGCTGGCGGCGGCCGCTGATCTTGACCTGAGCGAACTGGTGCGCGCTGCCGTCGCCGACACCGTGCCGCTCGCGCACTCGCGCGGCACCACGATCGAATTGTTTGCCGACGCGCCGGTGCCGCTGCGCGGCGATGCCGCCACGCTCGTGGTGCTGGCGCGCAACCTTGCCGACAACGCGGTGCGCTACGCCCCGCGTGGCGCGCGGGTTGAGCTGCGCGTGCTCGAAGATGGCGGCGCTGCGCTGTTGCGTGTGGACGACGCAGGCCCGGGCATCCCGCCGGAAGAGCGCGCCCGCGTGTTCGACCGTTTCTACCGCCACGCGGCGGGCGACGAGGTCGGCAGCGGTCTGGGCCTTGCGATCGTGCGCAGCGTGGCCGATCGGCACGGCGCCACCGTCGCGCTCGGCGATTCGCCGTTGGGCGGCTTGCGCGTCGAGGTTCGATTCGCGCCGACATCCGTCGACAAAAGGGGGCCGCCCGCACCGGCTCTGCCTACACTATCGGGCTTGGCGCCGGCCGGCACCACTTCTCGTCATCACGACAATTCTTTCCGAGGCGATTCATGAAACCTGGCGTTGTGAGTTTGGCTGTGGCCCTGATGCTGGCGACGAGTGCGTTCGCCGCCGACACGAAACCTCCGAAGCCTGCGAAGCCCATCAGCATCGACCGCTCGGCGAACTTTCTGATCGATGCGCCGACCGCCGAGGCGATCTGGAAAGAAAACACCCTGGCGCGCGTTGCCAAGCTCTACCCGACGAAAAAATTTCGCTTCGTCAGTGAAGTGACTGGCGGCTTCAACGAAGGCAAGACCTGCGTGGTCACCGCCCGTGCGATGCTGTTGCCAGTAGTGATGCTGCCGGTGCAGGGCAGCAAGGTGGTCTACGCGCCGATCAAGTCGGCGACCGCCTTCGATGCGGTGCCTAGCCTGAGCCGCGAGCAATGCCAAGAGCTCGCCCACGCCAAGCTGAAAGAAGCGATTCAGTCGGTCATGTCGGCCTTGGCCGCGAGCTGAGCGCGCGCTTGCTCGAGTTGCGAGCGTGCAGTCCGCAACTCGGCGTTGACGCGGTCGACGTCGGCTGAAAACCGCGCCGCGACCAGCTCGATCATCTTGAATCCGAACGCCGGGTTCTGGTAGTACAGCTGCTTGACCGTGCTCTCGTCGATCGAGAGCACGGTGCTGTTCTCGGCGCAGCGCGCCGTCATGCGGCGGCGCCGGTCGGGTGCGAAGAATGCGATCTCGCCGAAGATCTGGCCAGGGATGATGCTGCTCGCGATCTCGACCAGCTCGATGCGGCCGTCGGCCAGCAGGTAGAGCCGGTCGCCGAGGTCGCCCTTGTTGAACAGCACCGTGCCGGCACGCAGCTTGGCGCTGCGCATGTAGGGCCGCAACCAGATCGCCGAGAGCGCGCCGTCGCTGCGTACCGCCCTAACGCGCCGGGTCAGCCGCATCATCTCGGCCAGCCGGTACACGTTGATCGGCAGCAGCGCCGCGTGAAGCAACAGCATCGGGTACGAAGGGTGGATCGCGCCGTAGGCGACGAAGCCGATGTTGCTGCCGATCGCGAGCCAGCGCAGCGGGATCATCGTCTTCACGAAGGAGCTGACGAGCACGGACGCGGCTGCGACGATTACAGAGATCACGGCCAGCATTTCGCTCGGCGACTCCAACGCCTGTGCGGCGTAGCGGCTCGACTCGGAAATCAGTTCTGCGAACAAGCTTCTGCCCTTTCCATGAACCCGACGGGCGAATCGACGACCGAACCCGCGCCTGATCGAGCGCTCATCATTGTGCTGCGCAGCGCGTATTTTGCTGCGCAAATCGGCCATCTCGGGTACAACAGCGCTGATGCAGACCCTATGCCGCGCCCATCGACTCGCCGTGATCACAGCGTGCGGCGCACTGGTTGCCGCTGTCTTCTCCAGCGGCGCAGCCCGGGCCGCAGACGACGCATCGATCGCGCCGTTTTCAGTCGCCGCGGCGGGCGAACCGCCAGCGGCTTGGAGGTTCGCGAGCCTGCCCAACAAAGTGCCCACGAAGTTCACTGTTATCGATCTCGGCGGCGCGCGGGTGCTGAAGGTCGAGGCCGACGAGTCGTACGGCAACCTGGTGCACGGCCTGCACGTGCAGGTGAATGAGCGCAGCACGCTGGCATGGCGCTGGCGCGTCGACAAGCTGATCGACGAGGCCGACATCAAGACCCGCGCCGGTGACGATGCGCCGGCCAAGCTGTGCGTGTTCTTCGCGTTCGATGCCGCGCGGCTTTCGCTCGGCGAACGCACCAAACTCGCGATCGCGCACAGCACGACCGGGCAAGACGTGCCGACCGAAACGCTCTGCTACGTGTGGGATAACAAGCTCCCGATCGACACCGGCCTGCCCAACGCGTTCACCAAGCGCATTCGGTTCATCGTGTTGCAGAGCGGCACGGCCAAGCTCGCGCAGTGGGTTTCGCAGCGCCGCAACCTGGTGGCCGACTACCTGCGCATGTTTGCCGACGAAGCGGAGGGCAAGGTGCCCGAGGTGGTCGGCGTGGCGGTGTCGGCCGATGCCGACAACACCCACGGTCACGGGCTGGCGTATTTCGGCGACGTGACGTTGACGCCTTAGGGCCCATCGGCGCGTGTTCTCGCGCCGTCTCCTAACCTTCGCTTAACCCCGCGCTAACCGAGCCTTAACCGGCTGCGCTTACCCTTTGGCGCATGCGGAATGTTCCGCGGACCCTGAAGGCTGGAGCGAGCATGTTGAAATTCAAACCCCTGGCCGCAGCGCTGATCACAGCCGGCGTGCTGGTTGTCGGCACCGCCGGCGCGATCGAGATGCCAGCGTGGCTCAAAGGCAAATCGAGCGAGCCACAACAGGCTTCGTTGCCCAGCTACAAGGCCGTCTCCGACGCCTCGGCGCCGCCGCTTGTTGCGATGCTGCCGGCACAAGGCACGCCGAACTACCGCGGCATCGTCAAGCAGTTCGGGCCGGCTGTCGTCGGCGTCACGGTCGCTGGCATGCACAAGGCCTCGGCCGAAGAGCAGGGCGGGCTGCCGCCGGGGATGGAGAACGACCCGTTCTTCAAATTCTTCCGCGGCATGCCGGGTTTTCAGCAGCGCGGCCCCCAAGGCGGGCAGGTGCCGTTCAAGGGCCTGGGCTCGGGCTTCATCATCAGCGCTGATGGCCTGATCCTGACCAATGCCCACGTGGTTCGAGAAGCGAAGGACGTGACGGTCAGGCTCAGCGATCGACGCGAGTTCACCGCGAAAGTGCTCGGCTCCGACCCGACCACCGACATCGCCGTGCTGCGCATCGACGCGAAAGACTTGCCGACCGTGCGCATCGGCGACGTGCGCAATCTCGAAGTCGGCGACCCAGTGCTCGCGATCGGCGCACCCTACGGCCTGGAGCAAACCGCCACGCAAGGCATCGTCAGCGCCAAGGGCCGCTCGCTGCCGGGCGACAACACGGTCGTGCCGTTCATCCAAACCGATGCGGCGGTCAACCCCGGCAATTCGGGTGGCCCGCTCTTCGACGGCAGTGGTGCGGTGGTCGGCATCAACGCACAGATCTACTCGCAGAGCGGCGGCTTCCAGGGCCTGAGTTTCTCGATCCCGATCAACGTGGCGATGAAGGTCAAAGACCAGATCGTCGCGACCGGCAAGGCGAGCCACGCCAAGCTCGGCGTGACGATCCAGGACCTGAACCAGGCGCTCGCCGATTCGTTCGGTTTGAAAAAGCCCGACGGCGCGCTCGTTGCCAACGTGGCGCCGAACAGCGCCGCGGCGGCTGCCGGTTTGAAGTCGGGTGACGTGATCACCGAGGTCAACGGCCAGCCGGTCGTGCGCTCGGGTGAGTTGTCGAGCCTGATCGGCTTATCGGCACCGGGCGAGAAGGTCACGTTGAAGGTGTGGCGCGATCATGCCGCGCGCGAGGTTCAGGCCAAGCTCGGCGGCGCTGAAGCGGAGGGCACGCAAGTGGCCGATGCCGACGGTGCCGTCAAGCCGGGCCAACTCGGTTTGAGCATGCGCCCGCTGACCCGCGAAGAACGCAATCAGTCGAAGCTCGAGGCGGGCCTGGTGATAGAGCAAGTCACCGGCCCGGCCGAGAAGGCCGGCATCCAGCCGGGCGACGTGCTGCTCGCGATCAACGGCAAGCCGGTGCAGTCGATGGAGACCGTCAAGCTCGTGCTGCAAGGCAAACCAAAGAGCGTGGCACTGCTGGTGCAACGCGACGGCGACAAGATTTTCGTGCCGGTGAATTTGGGGTGAATCGGGAGGCCAGCGCGCTGGGTGCGATCGACGCGCTGGGTCAGAGGTCGGTGCGCAGCTTCCAGATTTCGGGGAACAGCACCACGTCTAGCATCTTGCGCAGGTAGCCGACGCCCGAGGTGCCGCCGGTGCCGCGCTTGAAGCCGATGACGCGCTCGACCGTGGTCACGTGGCGGAAGCGCCAGAGGCGGAAGGCGTCTTCGAGGTCGGTGAGTTCTTCGCCGAGCTGGTACAGATCAAAATACTTTTTTGGGTCGCGATAGACGACCAGCCAT
>JANLUW010000589.1:0-6137 GCA_031363645.1 Rhizobacter sp.
TGCGACCACGGCATCGAGATCCCGGTCGAGCGCCTGGCTAACGGCAAGCCCGAGCACGGCACCATCACGCTCGCGGCCTCGCATCAAGGCGGCTCGATCTTGATCGAAGTGCGTGACGACGGCAAAGGCCTGTCGCGCGACAAACTCGTCAAGAAGGCCCGCGAGCGCGGCATCGAGGCGCCCGATTCGATGACCGACACTGAGGTGTGGAGCCTGATCTTCGCGCCCGGTTTTTCGACCGCCGATGTCGTCACCGATGTCTCGGGTCGCGGTGTCGGCATGGACGTGGTGAAGAAAAACATCACCGCGCTCGGCAGCACGGTCGAAGTCGATTCGGCCGAAGGCTACGGCATGAGCGTGAAGGTGCGCTTGCCACTGACGCTCGCGGTCATGGACGGCATGTCGGTCGGTGTGGGCGACGAGGTCTACATCTTGCCGCTGTCTTCCGTCATCGAGTCGTTCCAGGTGCAGGCGGACAACATCAAGACGATCGGCGGCAGCGGCCGCGTGATCGAGGTGCGCGCCGAGTTCATGCAGGTGCTCGACTCGGAGCAAGTCTTCGGCGTGCCGAGGGTCGATTTCGAGAGTGCCGGCGGCATCATGGTCGTGGCCGAGGCCGAAGGCGGGCGCGTGGCGCTGCGGGTCGACCAGTTGCTCGGCCAAAAAGGTGGTGGTGAAGAACCTGGAGTCCAACTACCGCCGCGTGCCCGACATCTCGGGCGCCACGATCATGGGCGACGGCCGCGTCGCGCTCATCCTCGATGTCGGCAGCCTGGTGCGTCGCTCACGCCACTGAACCCACATCGATCGATTCGAAACCTCATTCCTCGTTTTGCAGCCACCACCATGAACTTGAACAATTTGCGCATCGGACCCCGCCTGGCGATCGGCTTCGGCACCGTCCTCCTGCTGCTGGTGGCGATCGTCGCGATCGCCTGTCTTCAGCTGGCGCGCACCGCCAACGGCCTGACCGGACTCGACCACTCCGACGAGCGCCCCGCAATCGCGCGCGACTGGGCCGGCAAGACGCAGCTCAACATCGTCCGTGCGATCGCGATCGCCAAGGCGAGCGGCCAGCCGGACGCGGAGAGTTTCTTCGGTCCGCAGGTCAAACAGACCTCGGCCGAGATCGGCGAACTGCAGAAGTCGCTGGAACGCCTGATCGTCACCGACAAGAGCAAAGCGTTGATGGCCGAGGTGGCCGCGAATCGCAAGACCTACGTGGCACATCGCGAGGCGCTGTTCGCGCTCGTCAAGCAGGCCGACGCGCCGGCCGCAGAGGCCCTGCTCAGCGCCGAGGTGCTGCCGGCCTCCGAGGTGTATACCGCGTCGATGCAGGCTGTGCAGCGCCAGGAGGCCGATGTGGCAAGTGAGGAGGGCGAGAAGCTGCAGCACAGCATCAGCGGCGCCAAGACGATGCTGATCGCACTGCTCGCGGCCAGCGCTGCGGTCGGTGTGGCAATGGCCTACTTCATCACGCGCTCGATCCTCGTGCCGCTGCGTCAGAGCGTCGAGGCCGCGACCGTGATCGCGGGCGGTGATCTCCCGCAAAGCCACCACTCCGCTTACCGTGACGAGTTCGGCGACCTGCTGCGTGCGATCGGCAAGATGCAAGTCGCGCTGCACGGCGTGGTCGGGCAGGTGCGCCACTAGACCGACTGCATCGGCACCGCCAGAGCCGAGATCGCGACCAACAATCAAGACCTTTCCGTCCGCACCGAACAGACCGCCTCGAACCTGCAGCAAGCGGCGTCGTCGTTAGAGCAGCTGACCGGCACCGTCAAACAAACCGCCGACTCGGCGCGGCAGGCGAACCAGCTCACCTCGTCGGCCGCCGAAGTGGCGGCGCGTGGCGGCCTCGTCGTCTCGAAGGTCATGGCGACGATGAACGACATCAACGCGTCCGTCGAAAAAGATCGCCGCCATCGTCGGCGTGATCGACGGGATCGCGTTCCAGACCAACATCCTCGCGCTTAACGCCGCCGTCGAAGCCGCCCGTGCCGGCGAGCAGGGCCGTGGCTTCGCGGTGGTGGCCAGCGAGGTGCGCTCGCTCGCCCAGCGCAGCGCTGAAGCCGCCAAAAAAATCAAGGCGCTGATCGGTGCCAGCGTGGACAAGGTCGAATCGCGCTCCAAACTGGTGGCCGATGCCGGCAGCACGATGAGCGAAAACGTCGCCAGCGTGCAGCGCGTCGCCGACATCATCGGCGAGATCATCGCGGCCTCCGCAGAGCAGTCCGACGGCATCGGGCAGGTCACCACAACGGTGACGCAGCTCGACCGGATGACCCAGCAAAACGCCGCGCTGGTCGAACAATCGGGCGCCGCTGCCGAGTCGCTTCGGGATCAAACCGCGAAGCTGGCCGGCGTGGTCCGCGCCTTCAGGCTCGCGCCGAGCGCGATGGACCGCTACCGGGCTTGACGGTCAGCCGCGCTCACACATCCGCGGCCTGCCGCAGCGTTTGCACCACCGGCCGGCGCAGCACTTCGCGCAGGCCCCACCAGCCGGCCGCAAGCGCGAGCACCGCGCCGGCCGCGCCACCAGCCAGCGGCACCCACCACGAGGCGCTCCAGCTGAACTCGAACACGTAGCGCGCCAGCGCCCAGCCGACCGCCATCGCGGCGATCGAGGCGAGCACACCGGCGAGCGCGCCGACGCCGAGCAACTCTGCGCGCTGCACTTGCGCGAGCAGCCTGCCGCTGGCACCCAACGCGCGCATCACTGCGAACTCACGCGAGCGAGCCTCGCGCGTGGCCGTGATCGCCGCGAACAGCACGACTAGCCCGGCCGCGAGCGTGAAGCCGAACAAAAACTCGACCGCGCGCACCACCTGGTCGAGCACTTTTTGAATCTGCGCAATGGAGGCCGACACGTCGATGTTGGTGATGTTCGGAAAGTCGCGCGACAACGTGTTGTCGAACACCGTGCCGCCCGTCGGACCCTCGGGCGCGCGGTAAGCGGCGATATAGCTCAGCGGCACATCGGGCATCGCCGCGGTCGGGAACATCACGAAGAAATTGACGCGCATCGAGCTCCAGTCGACCTTGCGCAGACTGGTGATCTTGCCTTGCGCGGCCGTGCCGCCCACGTCGAAGCGGAGCTCGTCGCCAAGCTTCAAACCGAGTGTTTGCGCCAGCCCTTCTTCGACGCTGACGGCGTTCGGCTCGTTGCGCGTCCACCGGCCGGCGACGAGCTGGTTTTGCGGCGGCAGGTCGGCGTCGTTGCTGAGGTTGAATTCACGGTCGAGCAGGCGTTGGGCGCGCTCGTCCTTGAAGTCGTCGGGCTTGACGGCCTTGCCGTTGATCGCGATCAGCCGGCCGCGGATCATCGGGAACCAGTCGTAGCGGTTCACGCCAGCGCTTTGCAGACGCTGGCGAAACGCTGCGCTCTGGTCGGGCTGCACGTTGATGACGAAACGGTTCGGTGCGTCTTTCGGCGTGGCCTGGCGCCAACTGTCGATCAGGTCGGTGCGCAGCAGCACCAGCAGCACGAGCGCGAGCAGGCCGACGCTCAACGCCGACACCTGCAACACCGCGAACGCCGGCCGCGCGGCGATCTGGCGCGTGGCGAGCACCAGCCACCGTGGCGCGCGCGCCTCGGGCACAGCTCGCTTCAAGAGCAGCACCGCGATCCACGACAGCAACGCGAACACCGCGATCGCGATCGCGAAACCGCCGACCGCAATCAGCCCCAGCTTCAAGTCGCTCGACACCGCCAGCAGCAACGCCGCGAAGCCGATCGCACCAGCGGCCAGCACCGCGATCGAGGCCGGCTTCAACGCGCCCACATCGCGCCGGATCACGCGCAGCGGCGGCACCTGCGCGAGCTGCAGCACGGGCGGCAGGCCGAAGCCCATCAGCAGCGTGAAGCCGACGCCGATGCCGAACAGCGCCGGCCACACGGTCGGCGCCGGCAGGCTCGAATCGACCAAGCCGGCGAGCAGCAGCACGAACACGTAATGCACCGCGAAGCCGAGCAGCACGCCGGCCACGCTGGCGATCAGGCCGATCGCGGTGAACTCGACGATGTATTGCGCGGCGATCGTGCGCTGCGGCAGGCCGAGCACGCGCAGCATCGCGCAGTCGTCGAGGTGACGGCTCGCGAAATCGCGCGACGCGATGCCGACCGCTACCGCCGCGAGCAGCGCCGACAGCAGCGCGACCAGGTTCAGGAACTTGCCCGCGCGGTCGAGCGTCTGGCGCATCTCGGGCCGGCCGGTGGCAAGCGATTCGACGCGCAAGCCGCGCAGTGCGCCCGACTTGATCTGTGCCTCGGCCCACGCGACGAACTGGCGCACCGCAGGTTCATCTGAACCCGCAACGGCGAGGCGGTACGTGACGCGGCTGGCAGGCTGAACCAGGCCGGTGGCGGGCAGGTCGGCCTCGCTGAGCATTACGCGCGGCGCGAACGACGAGAAGCCGGTACCGCGATCGGGCTCGTTGACGATGCTGTGCGCGATGCGCAGCGCGGCATCGCCGAGCAGCAGCGTGTCGCCGACTTTCAAATTCAACGCGGCGAGCAGCGCCGGGTCGACCCAGACGCTCCCCTTCTCGGGTGCGCCGGTGCGCGCGGCGGTCGCGGAGCCGCCCGGCTCGTTGACCGTGACTTTGCCACGCAGCGGGTACGCATCGCTGACCGCCTTCACGCTGACGAGCCGCGAGGCACCGCCTTGCGACTCGCTCGCGCGGCCCATGCTCGGGAAGCCGGCGGTGGTCGCCGTCGTCAGCCCGAGCGCGCGCGCCTTGGCGGCGAAAGCGGCCGGTGCGGGCTGGTCCGACGACACGATCGCGTCACCGCCGAGCAGCTGCCGCGCATCGCGCGCAAGGCCGCCGTTGATGCGGTCGGCGAAGAAACCGACGGCGCTGAGCGCGGCCACGGCCAACATCACCGCGACCACCAGCAAGCGCAACTCGCCGGCGCGAAAGTCGCGCCCGAGTTGACGCCAGGCGAGCTTCCACACAGAGGGCGCGAGGGCGGCATAAGACGGCGAGATGTTCATCGCCCGGAACTTACACGAGCGCCGCCAGGGCCGGCCCGGCAAGGGCATTGCGCGGTCGTTTTCCGCGCAACGGCGCGCGCCGCCCCGGTGTAGCGGCGGCAGGCGCTCAAGCGCAAGCCAGGCAGGCCGATGCACTGACACGTCTTCCGGTCACGTTCTTCTACGGCTTCATGCTGCCCTCCCTGTCGTTGCGCTCCGTCATCGCGATCCGCAGCCTGCTGGCCTGATGCGTGATCGCCATCGGTCTGCCGGTGGCCTACGGGTTCCACGCGCACGACCACGCGGGGGGCCTGCGGTCGCAGCTCGCCGAGCTCGGGTTCTTCACGTCGGTCTGCGCGCTGCTCGGCTCGGCCATTGCGTTTTGGGTGCGGGTGTGGCCGATGTGCCTGCTCGACCGAATGCTGGCCGAACAGAAGAACGAAAACCAGCGTTTTCACACCGCCATCAACAACATCTCGCAAGGCCTGTGCTTGTTCGATGGACAGCATCGCCTCATCGTCTGCAACCGGCGCTATGCCGAGATTTACCACCTGACGATCGAGCAGATTCCCCCCGGCACCCCGCTCGGCGAGATCATCGACCGGCGCTATGCCGCCGGCAGCTTCCCGGACATGAACTCTGCGCAGTACCTCGCGCGGCGCGCAGCGATCGCGGTGTCCGACAAAGCCTCCGACACCGCGACGGTGCTCGCCGACGGCCGCACGATCGCTATCCACCACGAGCCGATGCCCGATGGCGGCTGGGTCTCGACCCACGAAGACATCACCGAGCGCCGCCGCGCGGTGGCGCAGATCGAGCGCTTGGCACACCACGACGCGCTCACCACGTTGCCCAACCGGGTGTTGTTTCGCGAGCGGCTCAACGAGGCGCTCGCGTTCGGCGGTGGCGGCGCATCGATCGCCGTGTTGTGCATCGACCTCGACCGCTTCAAGGACGTCAACGACTCGCTCGGCCACCCGGTCGGCGACGAGTTGATGCGCCTCGCGGCCCAGCGCTTGGGCGAGTGCGTGCGCCAGAGCGATCTGGTGGCGCGCCTGGGCGGCGATGAGTTCGCGATCATCCAAACCGGCGCGCACCAGCCGACCGCCTCACGCGCGCTCGCCGAGCGTTTGGTGAGCGTGATGGCCCTGCCGTTCGAAG
>JANLUW010000593.1:0-1539 GCA_031363645.1 Rhizobacter sp.
CCCGGCACGCGCCAACTGCTGCGCAGCGGCCATACCCGCGGGGCCGGAGCCGACCACCGCAATTTTTTTCCCGGTCTTCGCCGCGTTAATCAGCGGCGTGACCCAGCCCGATTCCCAGCCCTTGTCGATGATGAAGTGCTCTATTGACTTGATGCCAACCGCGTCATCGTTGATGTTGAGGGTGCAGGCTGCTTCGCACGGGGCTGGGCAAATGCGGCCGGTGAACTCGGGGAAGTTGTTGGTCGAGTGCAGCACGTCGAGCGCTTCGCGATAGTTGCCGCGAAACACCAGATCGTTCCAGTCGGGGATGATGTTGTTGACCGGGCAGCCGTTGTTGCAAAACGGGATGCCGCAGTCCATGCAGCGCGCGCCCTGTTTTTTGGCGGCGTCGTCATCGAGATGCATGACGAATTCGCGGTAGTGTTTTTTGCGCAGGTGCGGCGCTTCGTAGGTTTCTTCCTCGCGCCCTAATTCGAGAAATCCGGTGACTTTGCCCATGCTTCGTGTCTTTCTAACGTTACGGTGTGTGCCGCGCTTGGTAAATGTTGTGGCCGCTCTTGCCAAGTTTTCTGGTGAGCGCTCGTGAAACACGCCTGTCATTCCGGCGCAGGCCGGAATCCAGTGTCGATCGAGGGCGGTGCAACGCGCACTGCTTACGCCACTGGATTCCGGGTCAAGCCCGGAATGACAAAGGGTTTATGCGGCCAGTTTCTCGGTCTTCCGTGCTGCTTTGGGCGCGGACTTGGCGTGGGCTGCCACCCACAATTCACCGAGTGCGCGCTTGTACTCAGCCGGGAACACCTTGACGAATTTTTCGCGCTCGTTGTTCCAGTCATCGAGAATATTGCGTGCGCGGGTCGAGCCGGTGAACTTGAAGTGGCGTTCGATCTGGCGTTTCAAAATCGCTTCGTCGGTTTCGCGCGTGGTCTGGTCGTCGAGGTTGCGCACTTCAGCGTGCCAGCCTTCTTTGCCGGTTTTTTCCTGCTCGGCACTTGGCACCACGGCTTCGAGCACGCACATGGACGTGTTGCACTTCTTGGCGAAGTCGCCGTCCTCGTCGTACACATAGGCGATACCGCCTGACATGCCGGCCGCGAAGTTGCGCCCGGTGGTGCCCAGCACGACGATAGTGCCGCCAGTCATGTATTCGCAGCCGTGATCGCCGGTGCCCTCAACTACTGCCACCGCACCGGAGTTGCGCACCGCGAAGCGCTCGCCCGCGACGCCGTTGAAATAGGCCTCACCGGCGATGGCACCATACAACACTGTGTTGCCGATGATGATGTTGTCGACCGCACGGCCGCGGAACTCGGTGTTGGGGCGCACGATGATGCGCCCGCCCGACAGGCCTTTGCCGACGTAGTCGTTCGACTCACCCACCAGATCAAGCGTGATGCCATGCGCGAGAAACGCGCCGACTGATTGACCCGCCGTGCCTTGCAACTGGATATGAATCGTGTCGTCGGGCAAACCGGCGTGACCGTATTTGCGCGCGACCTCACCCGAGAGCATCGCACCGATGGTGCGGTTGCGGTTGCG
>JANLUW010000071.1:0-6545 GCA_031363645.1 Rhizobacter sp.
GTCACTGCCAATCGGGTCACTGCCAAGACAAGGCCGCCAGATCGTTCGCGAACACCGGCGAGCTGCTCCACATCCCTTTGAGCTGCTTCTTGCCCACGGCGAACTGCGGCAACTGATACAGATACACGTTGACCGAGTCGGTCGCCAACTGGCGCTGAATTTCGCCTATCAGTTTCAGGCGCCCCTTTGCGTCGGTCGTGCCGTTGTACGTCGCGAACAGGTCGTTGTAGGCCTTGGAGTTGTAGCCCCAGTAGTAGGCAGGGTCGGCGTAGCGGTCGAAGTCGAGCGGCTAGACGTGGCTGATCATGGTCAGGTCGAAGTTGCCCTTGAACGTGCCGCTGAGCCATTGCGCCCACTCGACGTTTTCGATCTTCGCGACGACGCCCACCTTCGCCAACTGCGCCGCGACGATCTCGCCGCCCTGGCGCGCATAACCCGGCGGCGGCAACGTCAAGGTCACGTTCAGCGGCAGCGCCACCCCGGCTTCTTTCAACAGTGCCTTCGCCTTCTCCGGGTCGTACGGGTTCGCGCCGGTCAGGTCGATGTAGCCGGCGTCGCTCGGCACCATGTGGCTGCCGATCGGCTTGGCCAGGCCCTCGGCCGAGCCATCGATGATCGCCTTGCGGTCGATCGCGGCGGCCAGTGCGCGGCGCACGCGCACGTCGTCGAACGGCTTCTTCTTGTTGTTGATGCCGACGATGGTTTTGCCCTCGGTGCCACCGGCGACAACCGTGTAGCGTGCATCGCCCTGGAATTGTTTCAAGCTCTGCAGCGAGCCGAAGCGCGGCATGCCGTCGATGTCGCCAGCGAGCAGCGCCGCCACCTGCGCGGCCGGGTCGTTGATGAAGCGAAACGTGACCTTCTTCATCTTGACCGCCGCCGCGCTGCGAAACCCCTCGTTCTTCGACAGCGTGATCGACGCGCCCTTGGCCCACGCATCGAGTTTGTACGGCCCGGTGCCGATCGGTTTGGTCGACGTGGTGGCAGCGCTCTTCGGGTCGAGGATCACGGCCGTGTTCTCGCCCATGCGGAAAAGGAAATTGCCGTCGGGCTGCGCCAGCACCACGATCACGGTGAACGCGTCGGGCGTGTCGATGCGGGCGATGTTGTCGAACACCGCCTTCTTGGCCTTGTTGGTCGAGCCCGTGGCCTTCGCGCGCTCGAAGCTGAACTTGACGTCGCTCGCGTCGAACGCTTCGCCGTCGCTGAACTTCACGCCGCGCGTGAGCTTGAAGGTGTAGACCTTGCCGTCGGGGTCGACCTGCCAGCTCTCGGCGAGCAGCGGCGCGATCGTGCCGTCCATGTTGATCTTGGTCAGGCCCTCGAGCACGTTGTAGTGCACGACCTCACCGATCGCCGCGGCCGCGGCGCTGGTCGGGTCGAGCCCGGGCGAGGGCTCGAGGACCATGCCGAGCACGACGCTCTCTTTGCGGGCTTGTGCTAACGCGTCGGGTGCGGCGAATGACGCCACGGTGGCAAGCACGAGCATGAAGGCAACGGGGCGAAATTTCGGGGTCATCAGCTCACTCCTCGGGGTACGGGATCGACCCGGCTTCGACTCTAGCAAGAAGCGGGCAGCGAAGAGGCAGGCAACAAAGAGGTGGGCATCGCCGCGAGCAGCGCGCGCGTGTGCTCGTGCACCGGCCGCTGCAGCACCATGTCGGTCGGGCCGTACTCGACGATCAAGCCGGCGCGCATCACCGCCACGTCATCGCACACATGGTCGACGACCGCGAGGTCATGGCTGATGAAAAGGTAAGTCACGCCGAACCGCTGCTGCAAATCGGCCAGCAGGTTGAGCACCTGCGCCTGCACCGAGACATCGAGCGCGCTGACCGGTTCGTCGGCCACGATCAGCCTTGGCCGCGTGATGAGCGCGCGTGCGATCGCGATGCGCTGGCGTTGGCCGCCGCTGAACTCGTGCGGGTATTTGTCGGCGTCCGTCGCACGCAAGCCAACGGCGTCGAGCGATTCGGTGACGCGTTGGCGCGTGGCCGCCGCATCGACGCCGATCAGCGGCTCGGCCACGATGCGGCCGACGCGCTGGCGCGGATCGAGCGAGCCGTAGGGGTCTTGAAACACCATCTGAAAATCGCGCCGCGCCGCGCGCAGATCGGCAGGCGAAAGCGCATGCAGGTCGCGGCCGAGCAGCGTCACGCGGCCCGCGGTCGGTGCTTCGAGTGCCATCACCAGGCGCGCCAGCGTCGACTTGCCCGAGCCCGATTCGCCGACCAGCCCCAAGCTGCGCCCGGCCTGCACCGTGAAGCTCACGCCGCGCAACGCTTCGACCACCGGCGCCGGTTCGAACAGGTGCTCGCGCGGCATGCGGTAGGTGCGGGCGAGGTCGGTGACCGCGAGCAGGGGTGCGGTCATCGTGGCATGCCGCCGGGTTGCATGGTTTTCTCGCCCATCACGTAGGACGCCTTGCGGATCAGCCCTTCGTGCACCTCGAAAAGGCACAGCATCGCGACCGTGCCAAGGCCCTCCGCGAAGTTGCGCGTCACGCATTCATGGTCGGCCACGACGCCGCCGACGACCATGCGCGTGAGCAGCCGCGCGTGCAAGTCGGGCTCCTCGAAGCGCAGCAAAAAACGCGCGCGAATCTCCGCATGGCCCCGTGCAAGAAGCTCGCCGTGCAACGCGAACTGCTCGGCGTCGACGGCGAACGTGCGCAGCAGCGCGTCGATGTCTTTTGCGTTGTAGGCGTCGAGCTGTGCTTGAACGACGTCGCTCGCGCTGTGGTGTGTCATGGTCGGCCCCTCGGCTTCGTCAGTGGCATGAGCGGTTGCATGGCTCCCTCTCCCGCAGTGCAGGAGAGGGCTGAGGGCGTGGTTGGGGCTTTCGAGCCGCGTGCGGCGAGCCCGTTGCAGCGACTCCGGCTTGCAAGCCGGAGTGCGCACTGCAAGTGAGGGTGTTGCGCGACGCACCGCAGCGCCATCACGCAGCATCGCGTGCAACCGCGTCGATGCGGATGCAGCGCGCCTCGTGGGCTGGGCTCACGGGCACGGCAGCCGGCAGCGTCGCGCGGCACGCGTCGACGACCCATGCGCAGCGGTCGGCGAACGGGCAACCGGCGGGCAGGTCGACCAGCTCCGGGACGCGGCCCGGGATCGTCACGAGCCGCGGCTTGCGCCCTTCGATGCGCACCGCGCCGAGCCGCGGCCGCGCCGCGAACAGGCCGCGCGTGTACGGGTGCGACAGGCGCGCAAAGACCTCGGCCGTCGGCCCCGATTCGACCACCGTGCCGCCGTACATCACGAGCAAGCGCGAGACGGTGCGCGCCATCACGCCGAGGTCGTGGCTGATCATCAGCAGCGCCATGCCGGATTCAACGACGAGCTCGCGGATCAGATCGAGGATCTCGCTTTGAATGGTGACGTCGAGCGCGGTGGTCGGCTCGTCGGCGATCAGCAAGTCGGGCTTGCAGGCGAGTGCCATCGCGATCGTGACGCGCTGCCGCTGGCCGCCCGAGAGCTGGTGCGGGTACGCGCCGAGCCGCTGCGCAGCCTGCGGCAAGCGCACGCGCTCGAGCAAGCGCAGCGCCTCGGCGCGCGCCGTAGCGCGGGTGAGGCCGTCGTGCAGTCGCAGCGGTTCGGCGATCTGCTCGCCCACTGTGTGCAACGGGTTCAGCGCCGTCATCGGCTCTTGGAACACCATGCCGATGCGGTTGCCGCGCAGCTTGCACATCGCGTCGTCGGCCAGCCCGACCAGCTCCTGCCCGTTGAGCCGGATGCTGCCGCTGACCGCCGCGCCGACGGGCAGCAGGCCCATGATTGCCAGCGCCGTCATCGACTTGCCACAGCCGCTCTCGCCGATCAACCCGAGCGTGGCGCCGCGTTCTATTCGCAGGTCGATGCCGCGCAGTGCCTCGGCCGGGCCGCGCGCGGTGTTCAGCGCGACGCGCAGGTCGGTGACGGTGAGCAGCAGGTCGGATGAAGACAAGGCGTCAATCATGTCGGTCAACGTTGCCGCGCCAACCGCGGGTCGAGCAAGTCCCGCAATCCGTCGCCCATCAAATTCAACCCCAGCACCGAGAACACGATCGCGAGGCCGGGCCACACGGCGAGCAGCCACGACTGGTACATCATGTTCTGCGCCTCGTTGAGCATGCGGCCCCAACTCGGCGTCGGCGGTTGCGTGCCGATGCCGAGGTAGCTCAGTGCCGCCTCGGCCAGGATCGCGACGGCGAACTGGAGCGTCGCCTGCACGATCAGGATCGCCGCGATGTTCGGCAGCACGTGGTCGAGGGTGATGCGCCACGCGCCTTTGCCGCAGGCCCGCGCGGCGAGCACGTATTCGCGCGCCCACACGCCCCCCGCCGCGGCGCGCGTGATGCGCGCGAAGACAGGCACGTTGAAGATGCCGATCGCGACGATCGCCACGCCCAGGCCGGGGCCGTAGACGGCGGTCAGCATGATGGCCGAGAGCAGCGCCGGGAACGCGAAGGTGAAGTCGCAGGCGCGCATCACCAGCTCCTCGACCCAGCCGCGCCGCGCCGAGGCGAGCAGGCCGAGCGCGACGCCGAAAAAACTGCCGATGCCGACTGCGATCAAGCCGACTGCGATCGAATTGCGGCTGCCGACGATCAGCAGCGAAAGGGTGTCGCGCCCGAGGCTGTCTGTGCCGAGCCAGTGCGCGGCGCTCGGTGCCCGCAGCTTGTTCGGGATGTCGAGTTCGGTGGCGGGGTAGGGCGTCCAGAAGAACGAGAGTAGCGCGGTCGCGATCAGCAACGCAACGAGTGCGCCGCCGATGAAGAAGCTCTTGTGGCGGGCGGCTCGCTGGATGAACGTCATGCCGATTCGACTTTCATGCGTGCACTTTCAGCCGCGGGTCGATCACCGCGTACAGCACGTCGACGACGAAGTTGATCACGATGACGGAGGCGGCCAGCAGCATCACGACGTTCTGCACGACGAGGATGTCGCGGTTCGAGATCGCTTGAAAAATCAGCCTGCCGAGCCCCGGCAGCGAGAACACGTTTTCGATAACGACCGTGCCGGTCAGCAGGCTCGCGAACTGCAGCCCCATCACGGTCAGCACCGGCACGAATGCGTTGCGCAGCACGTGGCGCCACAGCACTTGGCGCCGGCTCAGGCCTTTGGCGCGCGCGGTGCGCACGAAGTCTTCGCGCAGCACGTCGAGCACCGCGCTGCGCGTGATGCGGGCGAGGATCGCGGCCTGCACCACCGCGAGCGCGACCGCCGGCAAGACCAGCGCCTTGAACGCCTGCCACGGGTCATCGGCCCAGCCCGGAAAGCCGCCCGCCGAGAACCACTGCAGCTTCACCGCGAACACGAGGATCAGCAAAATCGCGAACCAGAAGTTCGGGATCGCGATGCCGAGCTGGCTCGCCGCCATCACGCCGACATCGCCCGCCTGGTCGTGGTGCGAGGCCGCGTAGATGCCGAGCACGAGCGCGATCACCGTCGTCAGCAGCATCGCCATCAACGCCAGCGGCGCCGTGACCGCCAGGCGCTCGGCGATCAGGTCGGCCACCGGCACGTCGTACGAAACGCTGGTGCCCAGATCGCCGGTCAGCAGGCCCTCCACCCAGCGGCCGTAGCGCACCGGGGCAGTTTGGTCGAGGCCGAGTTTTGCCGACAACGCCGCCACCGATTCGGGCGTGGCCGATTCGCCCAACATCACCTGCGCTGCGTTGCCCGGCAACACGCCCTGCACCATGAAGATCAGCACCGAGGCGGCCAGCAGGGTGGCCACGAAGGTCGACAAGCGCTTGATCAGGAAGATGCCCATTGCCAATATCATGGCTCATAACCCGAGCGCCGCAGCCGCGCAGGAGACCGATGTGGCCGCCCCGACATTCACCGTTCCGTTCGACACGCGGCTGCTCTGCATCGGCGGCATCTGGCGCGCGGCCGCGGGCGGCGAAACGCTGGCGCTGACCAACCCTTCCGACGGCAGCGACCTGGCGCACATCGCGCGCGGCGGCACGGCCGACATCGATGCCGCGGTGGCTGCCGCACGGGCCGCACTCGACGGCGAGTGGGGCCGCTTGACCGCCGCCGAACGCGGCCGACTGCTCGGCGCGATCGGCCGCAAGGTGCTCGATAACGTCGAACTCCTCGCCATGTTGGAGGCGCTCGATGTCGGCAAGCCGCTCAAGCAAGGCCGCGCCGATGCGGTCGCGCTGGCCCGCTACCTCGAGTTCTACGGCGGCGCGGCCGACAAGGTGCACGGTGAGACGCTGCCGTTCCTCAACGGCTACACCGCGCTGACGTTGCGCGAACCGCACGGCGTGACCGGCCACATCGTCCCGTGGAACTACCCGATGCAAATCGTCGGCCGCAGCGTCGGCGCGGCGCTGGCGATGGGCAACGCGTGCGTGCTCAAGCCGGCCGAAGAGGCTTGCCTTACGGTGCTCGCATTCGCGCGCATCGCGATCGAGGCGGGGTTGCCGGCCGGTGCGCTCAACGTCGTCACCGGCCTCGGCAACGAGGCCGGCGCGGCGCTCTCGGCGCACCCGGGCATTGCGCACATCTCGTTCACCGGCTCGGTCGCGACCGGGCGCCTGATTCAGGCGGCGG
>JANLUW010000015.1:0-13919 GCA_031363645.1 Rhizobacter sp.
GCCGCGAGTTGCGGCGCGAGCGGCGCGGTCGCGCAAACTGTGAGGTCGATCGCGGGCAGCGAAACGCCGGAGTCGAGCAGCATTTTCAGGTGGAACGGCGTGGTCACCAGCATGCGCGGGCGCGGCGCGCGCGCCAGCGCCGCGGCGATGTCGGCGGGGTAGAACGGGCGCGCCGTGTCGAAGGCGGCACCCGCGAGCATGGCGATCAGCACGGTCGACTCGAAACCGTACATGTGCTGCGCCGGCACGGTCGCGACCAGCGTCACGCCGGTCAGATCGCGGCGGCCCATCTGCTGTGCCAGGCGCCGCGCGCCGGCCTGCGTGTTGCGCACCAGCAGGCCCCAGTGTTTGGCGTGTGGCACCGGCGCGCCGGTCGAGCCAGAGGTCAACACCTGCGCGGCGAGTGCGGTGTCGTCGATTTCGGGCCACGCGGGGAACGCGGGGTGTGCGTCGCGTTCGGCCGGTATAGCGACGGCGTTGTCGTTGAAGTGGATCGTCGGCAGTTGCAGCGTCGGCGCGTCGGCATCGGTGAGCGCGTAGATCGACGGGAACAGCGTGTGCAGCCGCGCGACCGTGTCGGTCGTGTGGTTCGGCGGCATCAGGCTGGCCTGGCCACGCAGCATCGCCGCGCCGAGGCCGACCGCGAAACGATAGCGGTCGGCGGTGAAATTCAACATCGGACCGGCAGCCGGCAGGCGCGCGGCGAGCGCGTGCATGTCGGCGAGGTAGTGGCGGCGCGAGATCGGCGCACCGTCGCGCCAGGCGAGCGGGGCGTCGAGGTTATCGGCGACGATCAACGGCTGGGTCGCCGCGGTTGCCACGGACGCAAGAACCGGCGAGGGCGGCATGCTCATTTCGCGGCGTTGTGCCGGTAGGAGCGGATTGCGTCGGCAAAGCTCGCGCGTTCGAACTCGGGGTGCAACCGGTAGCGCAGCAGGTACTCGCCGACGAACATCGCGACGAGCGTGACCGGCGTCAGCAGGTTCGCGAACAGCGCCCAAGTCTCGAACGGCGCAAAGGCATACAGCGCGACCGACACGACCGCCATGCCGACGAAATACACCACCCAGGCGGTCGTGCACTTGCGCGTGTAGCGGGCCATGTCGGGCGTGAAATTTCGGTGCACCCGGCGCGCCAGCGTGGTGATGAGTGGCGTGTGGCCGGCGCGCAGTGTGGCGCCGAACGCGAACCCGAGGAACAGGTGGATGCCGGCGTGCTGCCCGAGGTAGAGCAACGGCGCGGGCACCTGCACGCCGAGCAGCGCTTGCGCGACAAGGCCGGCGACGGCGAGCGACGCCAGCGCGCCCAGGCCGTGCTGGCCGCCGCGCCAGGCACCGAGGCCGATCGCCACGAGCATCGGCGTGAGCACGCCGACAGCATTCCACGGCGACGGCTGTGCTCGCGTCATCAGCCAGTGGCAGGCGAGGAGGTAGGCGAGGGCCGCCAGCGCGAGTGCGGCGATTCGAATGGCGGTGCGGGTGACAGCGCGAACGCCGGGTCGAATGGGCATGGCGGTCTGGTCCGCGGGCAGACTCAAGCGACGCGGTTGGCGGCGATGTGCTCGGTCAGGCTTGCGAGCGAGGTGAAGATGCGCACGTTGTCTGCGTCGTCCGAGCGCAACTGAAAGCCGTAGCGTTGCGAGACCACGAGCGCCACCTCGAGGATGTCGATCGAATCGAGGCCCAGGCCGTCGCCGTACAACGGCGCGTCGGGCGCGATGCTTTCGGGGGCAACGTCGAGGTTGAGGGCCTCGACCATGAGCGCGGCCACTTCGCGCTGCAGATCGGTTTGGGTGGAGCTCATGCGTGCTTCGGGTCCGTGGGGTTCGCGGGCTGGCGACGCGGGCCGGGACGGCATCGTCGAAAAAATCGTGAGGGCATGGCGGCCGGCTCACAGCTCACGAGTTTACCAAAGCGGGCACCCGACCCCGCCGCGGTACGATGCCCGCCGCCAGGGCGCGAGGCGTGCCCCGACCCGCGAAAAATCACCCATACGACCGACGACACGCTCCACATGCCACCCACCCCAGCCGCCTCCGGCCAACGCCCCTCGGCCCCGCTCGACCTCGTGCACCTGCCGCACTCGCCGCTGCCCGGCTACTACGCCGACGCCCCCGCGCGTGCGCAGTTCCTGCGCGAAACGTTCGACAGCACCGCGCCCGACTACAACCGCCTCGAAAAGCTGCTCGGCTTCGGCACGGGCTCGTGGTACCGCCACGGCGCGCTGCAACGTGCCGGGCTCGCGCCGGGTGCCGATGTGCTCGATGTCGGCATGGGCACCGGCCTAGTCGCGCACGAGATTCTTCGCATCACCAACCAGCCGCAGCGCCTGATCGGCGTTGACCCGAGCCCCGGCATGATGGCGCAGGCCAGGCTGCCGGTCGCTGTGCGCTGCCTCGAGGGCACGGCCGAGCGATTGCCGGTGGCCGATGCCAGCGTCGACTTCCTGGTGATGGGCTACGCGCTGCGCCACATCACCGACCTGGAAGCGGCGTTTCGCGAGTTCCACCGCGTGCTGCGCCCGGGCGGCAAGCTGCTCGTGCTCGAGATCTCGAAGCCGCGCAGCGCGGTCGCCAACGCGCTGCTCAAGGCCTACATGCGCGGCGTGGTGCCACTGCTGGCGCGACTCATCGCACGCCAGCCGGCCACGCCGATGCTGTGGCGCTACTACTGGGACACGATCGAGGCCTGCGCCCCGCCCGAGGCCGTGCTGCGCACGCTCGAGGGCGCCGGCCTGCACGGGGTGCGCCGTGAGGTCACGCTCGGCATCTTTTCCGAGCACCTCGCGACGCGTTGACCGGTCTTTTCCACCGAGCCCGATGGCCAAACTGCACTTCCGTTATGCGGCGATGAACGCCGGCAAATCCACCGCGTTGCTGCAGGCCGCGCACAACTACGAAGAGCGCGGCATGCGGGTGCGCTTGTTCACCGCTGCGGTTCACGACCGTGACGGCAAGGGCGTGATCGCATCGCGCTTGGGGCTTCAGCGCGAAGCCGAAACTTTCGGCGCCGACACCGAGTTCGTGCCTGCCCACCTCGGCGGCGGCATTGCCTGCCTGCTGATCGACAAAGCGCAGTTCCTCACGCCCAACCAGGTGCGCCAGTTGCATCGGCTCGCGCATGTCGACGGCGTGCCGGTGGTCTGCTACGGCCTGCGCAGCGACTTTCGCG
This sequence comes from Rhizobacter sp., assembly GCA_031363645.1. Taxonomy (GTDB): domain Bacteria; phylum Pseudomonadota; class Gammaproteobacteria; order Burkholderiales; family Burkholderiaceae_C; genus LMDS01. The sequence continues at coordinate 3,171 of JANLUW010000015.1, forward strand.
CCGAGGCGTTCGCCGGTGCTGCGGCGTTGCTGACTTTGGCCGACGACATCGAAGAAATGAAATCGGTCTGCGCCTGCGGCCGCAAGGCCACGCTGAACCTGCGCATCGATGCGCGCGGCCAGCGCGTGCGCGGAGGCGAGCAGGTGGTGATCGGCGGCAACGACCGCTACCGCGCCATCTGCCCGTCGTGCTTCTACAAAGACGACGAGTTGGGCCCGGACGCGGCGCCGGGCTTGTTCGCGTAAAGCGGGGCAGCTACCCGAGCGTCAACGCGCTCGTCAAAGCGGCGGCAGCCCGGTGAGTGTGAGCTTGAAGCGCACGGTCACGTCATTGGCGACCAGCGAGGTGTCAGCCCACTCGGCTTCGCCGATTTTGTAGACAAGGCGCTTGATCGTGAAGCTGCCGGTCGCGACCGAGTTGGCGCCCGATTGCGTGACCGTGACCGGCACGACGACCGGTTGCGCGCTGCCCTTGATCGAAAGCGTGCCGGCGACCTCGAACTTGCCGGCGCCCAAGCCTTTGACGGCGCTCGACTTGAACGACGCCTGCGCGAACTTGGCGGTGTCGAACCAGTTCGGCTTGACAAGCTCGGCATCGGTCTCGGCGATGCCGAGCGTGGCGCTGGCCGCGTCGATCGTGAGCGACACGCTGCCGGTGGCAGGCTGCTTCGGGTCGAGCGCGATCTTCGCGTCGAACTTCTTGAAGCGGCCTTCGACCGGCACGCCCATCTGCGTGCTGGTGAAGACGATCTCGCTTTGCGCTGGCATGAGCGTGGCGGCCGGTTGGGCGTGCGCAGCGCTGGCGATGAGGTCGAGCGCAAGGCTGAGTGCGATGAGTGTTTTCATGGTGCGGTCTTTCTTGGCCACATGCGCCAAAAGAGCCCGTCGCGATCGACGAGCTGGTGTTTGAGGGTCGCGGCCACGTGCAGCACGACGCATGTCGCCAGTGCGTACGCGAAGGCGTGGTGCAGCGGCTTGAGCACCGCGTCGGCGAGTGCCTTGTTCACCGGCACCCAATCGGGCAGCGGCAGCACACCGAACCAGACGATGGGAAAACCCGCCGCCGAGCTGTAGGCCCAGCCGGAAAGCGGCACCGCGAAGAACAATAAGTACAGCAGCACATGCGTGGCGTGGTGGGCGTGGCGCTGCCATGGCGGCATCGCGTTCAGCACTTGCTGCGGCAACGCCGGTGGCCGATGCGACAGCCGCCACAGCAGCCGCAAGGCCGACAGCGCGAGGATCGTTACACCGGCCCACTTGTGCCAGTTAAACAGCTTCAACCGCAGCGGCGAAAACGCCAGATCGGTCATGTAGAGGCCGAAGCTGAACGAGCCGACGATCGCGAGCGCGAGCAGCCAGTGGAATGCGATCGCGATCGCGGTGTAGCGGTTCCGGCGGGGCTGCGTACTCACGCGGCGTGCTTGTCGGCTTCCGAGGTAAACGAGTCGGCGTAGAACTCGTCGTCCGGCAGCCCGTTTTTCATCACGAAGTCGCGTTGTGCCGACTCGACCATGATCGGCGCGCCACACGCATACACCTGGTGATTCATCAGATTCGGATGGTCGTGCATCACGGCGTGGTGGACGAGGCCGGTGCGGCCGGTCCATTCGTCGTGCGGCTTCGGCTCGGAAAGCACGGGAATGTAGGTGAGGTTGGGCAACGCCGCCGCGGCATTCAACGCCCACTCGTGCAGGTACAAGTCGGCCTTGCTGCGGCAGCCCCAATACAGCACCGCGTGGCGTGGATTGCACTTGTCTTGCGCATGTTTGAACTGCAGCTGCTCGATGATCGCCTTGATCGGCGCGAAGCCGGTGCCCGAGGCGAGCAGGATCATCGGCTTGGTCGACTCCTCGCGCAAAAAGAAGCTGCCGAACGGGCCTTCCATGCGCAGGATGTCTTTCTCTTTCATCGCACCGAACACGTGGTCGGTGAACTTGCCGCCGGGCAGGTGCCTCAGGTGCAATTCGATGCCGGGCTTGTCGACCTGCGTGTGCGGTGCGTTGGCCATCGAGTAGCTGCGACGCGCGCCGTCGCGCAGGATGAACTCGATGTACTGGCCAGCGTGGTATTGCAGCCGGTCGTTCGCCGGCAGTTGCATCTGCAGGATCGCCACATCGGGCGCGGGCTTCGTTATGGAGGTGACGCGCGACGGCATCTTGCGGATCGCGAACTCGCCAGCGCCGGGCACGGTGCGCGCTTCGACGATCACATTGCTCTGCGGCGCAGCCTGGCAGGTGAGGATCCAGCCGGCGGCTTCTTCTTCGGCGCTCAGCGCCTTCGACTGGTGGCTGCCGTGGATCACGCGGCCTTCGAGCATGCGACTCTTGCACGAGCCGCAGGCGCCGTCTTTGCAGCCGTAGGGCAGGCCAACGCCCTGGCGGATCGCGGCCACGAGGATGGCTTCGTCGCGGTCGACCGAAAAAGTGCGGCCGCTGGGTTGAACGGTGACTGTGAAGGGCATGGATGGCAAGCGCGGGGTCGCGTTTTCATTAAACTGAGCCGTGGATTTTGCCTGCACATCCCTTTTCCTTATGAAGCCACGTTGATGGACCGCACCACGCGCTTCAAACGGCCGACCTTGCTGATCGTCGGTTGCGGCGATGTCGGCATGCGTGTCGCGAAATTGCTGCTCGGCCGATGGCGGCTCGTCGCGCTCACGTCGAGCGCCGCGCGTTGCAACGCGTTGCGCGCGGCCGGCGTGCTGCCGCTGATCGGCAACCTCGATGCGCCCACCACGCTCGCGCGGCTCGCCGGCCTGGCCGACGCGGTGCTGCACCTCGCGCCGCCGCCGGCCAGCGGCGCTACCGACCCGCGCACTGCGCACCTGCTGCAAGCGCTCTCGCGCAAAGGCCGCGTGCGGCGCATCGTCTACGGCAGCACCAGCGGCGTGTACGGCGACTGCGGCGGCGCGCGTTTCGACGAGACGCGCGCGGTAAACCCGGCCACCGATCGCGGCCGACGGCGCGTCGACGCCGAGCAGCGATTGCGCTGGTACGGCCGCGCGTTCGGTGCGCGCATCAGCGTGTTGCGCATCCCGGGCATCTACGCGGGCGACCGCGCCGGCGGCCACCCGCGCGAGCGCCTGGCACGCGGTGCGCCGGTGCTCGCGGCCGAGCACGATGTCTTCACGAACCACATCCACGCCGACGACCTCGCGCGTGCTTGCGTCGCGGCGCTGCACCGCGGCCTGCCGCAGCGCGTGGTGCATGCGAGCGACGACACCGAGCTCAAGATGGCCGACTACTTCGACCTCGCGGCCGACCTCGAAGGCCTGCCTCGCCCGCGCCGCATATCACGCGAAAATGCGCACGGAGAACTCTCGCCGATGCAGCTCAGTTTCATGGGTGAATCGCGACGGCTCGTCAACAACCGCTTGAAGCGCGAGCTGCGCTTGCGGCTGCGCTACCCGACCGTTGCGCAAGGGCTGACGGCCTGAACCACGCGTCTGAATTCACCATTATGAAAACACTGATCCTGACCGACCCGCTTCCTGCCGCCGGATTCACCAAAGCAGTCCAGTCGATAGCACCCGACATCGAGGTGGTCGAATACCGGCGCGACATCGCCGACGCCGAACTTGCCGACATCGAAGTCGTGCTGGGCTGGCGCTTTCCGGCGAATGTGGCGGGACGGTTGCCGAAGTTGAAGTGGGTGTGTTCGGTCGCGGCCGGTGTCGAGAAGCTGCTGGTGCCCGACCTCGCGCCGCACATCCCGCTCTCGCGCATCGTCGACACCGAGCAGGCCGAAGGCATCGCGCAGTTCGTCGTGCTGATGGCCTTGCGGCACGCGCGCGGGCTCGAAGCGTATGAAACGCAGCAGGCCGAACGCGCGTGGCGGCGCCAGCCGGTCGCCGCGGTGCGCAGCCGTGTGGCGGTGCTCGGCATCGGCACGATGGGCGGTGCTGTCGCGCGGCTGCTGGGTGCCGTCGGCTTCGCGGTCACGGGTTGGAGCCGCAGCACCGGTGCGTCGCTCGATGCCTTGCTGGCGACGAGCGACATCGTCGTTTGCGCGTTGCCGCTCACGCCCGAGACCGAAGGCATCCTCGGTGCGCGCGCATTCGCAACGATGCCGCGCGGCAGCTACCTGATCAACATCGCGCGCGGCGCACACGTGGTCGAACCCGACCTGATCGCGGCGGTACGCGATGGGCACCTCGCGGGCGCTGCGCTCGACGTGCAATGCCACGAACCGATGCCGGCCGACGATCCGCTGTGGGCCGTGCCCGGCATCACGATCACGCCGCACATCGCGGCGCAGTCGTCGCTCGAAACGATCGCGGCGCAGTTCGTCGCGGGCCTGCGTTGCATCGAGCGCGGCCAGGCGCCGCCGCACACCGTCGACCGCGCGCGCGGCTACTGACACAAGATCGGCCGGCGCCAGGCCGCCCCAAGGCGGCCGAGCACCCGCCCGGCGGGTGGTGGCATACCCGCCACCGGGTGCCCCACCCCTATTTGCCGAACGGCGAACGGCCCTGCCAGTAGCGGATCGTCAAGAACCCGCCGAGCATGCCGCCGAGGTGCGCGAAGTGGGCCACGCCCTGCATCGTGCCGGTCACGCCGAACAGCAGTTCGAGCCCGCCGAAGATCGCGACGAAGTACTTGGCCTTCATCGGGATCGGCGGAAACAGCGGCATGATGATGCGGTCCGGAAACATCATTCCGAATGCCAGCAACAGCCCGAACAGTCCGCCCGAGGCGCCGACCGTCGGGTAAATCGCGCCGGTTGCCGCGGCGATCGCCAACTGCGCCACCGCTGCCGTCAACACGCTGGCAAAGTAGAACTGCAAGAAGCGCTTCGGACCCCACAGCCGTTCCAGATCGGAGCCGAACATCCAAAGCCCGAGCATGTTGAAGAAGAGGTGCGTGAAGCTGCCATGAAGAAACGCGTAGCTCACGACCTGCCATGGCAGGAAGCCGCTGCCGAGCGGCCAAAGCGCGAGCGCGCGCGTGAACCAGGGGCCGAGAAAGTAATCGATGCAGAACGCCGCCACGTTGATGAGCAGCAGGGCTTGGGTCACGGGGGGGATCGGCGGCATGCGCAGGTTTCCGATTGGGCGGCGAAATTACCGAGGTTAAAGGTCGGGTCGCGGCGCGCGAATTTCAAGTTGCCGTGTGGCAGAATCTCGCGGGAAGCACACGGGCCCCTGTGGCGGAATCGGTAGACGCGCCGGACTCAAAATCCGGTTCTGAAAGGAGTGTCGGTTCGATTCCGACCGGGGGCACCAGGCTCGACGAGAGCATTGTTAGACCCTGACCGGCGCGCTCATCCGCAGCCTGCGAGAATCCGCGGCGAGGAGAGCCCATGAGCGTTGAATCGCGGTCGAAAGCTGCCCCCAAGTACACCACCGTCGAAGAGGTCATCGGCAACACGCCGTTGGTGCGACTGGTGCGCATCCCCGGCTCGGGCAACGCGCAGCGCGGCAACGTGATCCTCGGCAAGCTCGAAGGCAACAATCCGGCAGGTTCGGTCAAAGACCGGCCTGCGATCAGCATGATCCGGCGGGCCGAAGAGCGTGGCGACATCAAACCCGGCGACACGTTGATCGAAGCGACCTCGGGCAACACCGGCATCGCGCTCGCCATGGCCGCCGCGGTCCGCGGCTACCGCATGCTGTTGATCATGCCGGAGGACCTCAGCATCGAGCGCGCGCAGACCATGAAGGCTTTCGGCGCCGAACTCATCCTCACGCCTCGTTCGGGGGGCATCGAGTACGCCCGTGACCTTGCCGAGCAAATGCAAAAAGACGGCAAGGGCCGCGTGCTCGATCAGTTCGCGAATGCCGACAACCCGCGCATCCACTACGAAACCACAGGCCCTGAAATTTGGCGTGATACGAAAGGCCGCGTCACGCACTTCGTCAGCGCGATGGGCACGACCGGCACGATCACCGGCGTCTCGCGCTACCTCAAGGAGCAGAGCAAAGCGGTGCGCGTGATCGGTGCGCAGCCGAGCGAAGGCTCGCGCATCCCGGGCATCCGCAAGTGGCCCGAGGCGTATTTGCCGAAAATTTACGACCCGACGTTCGTCGACGAGACGGTCTCCGTCAGCCAGGCCGATGCAGAAGACATGGCGCGCCGCATGGCTGCCGAAGAAGGGTTGTTCGCCGGCATCTCCGCGGCGGGCGCGTGCTGGGTCGCGCTGCAGGTTGCGAAGCAGGTCGAGAACGCGACGATCGTGTTCGTCGTCTGCGACCGTGGCGATCGATATCTTTCGACCGGAGTGTTCCCGGCATGAGCGACCCATTTAACTTCTGCCCGAATTGCGCGACGCCGTTGCAATTGCTGTCGAAGCTGGAAGACGGCGGCGAGAAAACCCGCATGCGTTGCCCCGCCTGCGACTGGACGCACTGGAACAATCCGACGCCCGTGCTTGCGGCGATCGTCGAATGCTCGGACCGAGACGGCCTTGTGCTGCTCGCGCGCAATGCGGCGTGGCCGGGGCGCATGTTCGCGCTGATCACCGGCTTCATGGAGGCGGGCGAGACGCCGGAGGAGGGTATCGCACGCGAGGTGAAAGAAGAAACGAGCCTCGAGGTCGATTCGTTGAAGCTCGTCGGTGTGTACGACTTCCAGCGCATGAACCAAATCATCGTGGCCTACCACGCGGTCGCACATGGCGAGATCACGCTTTCTCCGGAATTGGCCGAGTACCGGCTCTACCGTCCGGAGGACATCAAATGCTGGCGCGCCGGCACGGGCTATGCCGTTGCCGACTGGCTTACGGGGCGCGGCATTACGCCGCAGTGGGTCGATCTGCCGCTGCGGCCGGCGTCCTAGAATCGAACTTCACGAGGGAAACCCCATGCTCGCCCAAAAAGAACTCGACACCCGCGGCCTGAACTGCCCGCTACCGATCCTCAAGGCTAAGAAAGCGTTGGCCGACATGCGCAGCGGCGAGGTGCTTAAGGTGCTCGCGACCGACCCGGGTTCGATGCGCGACTTTCAAGCCTTCGCGCGCCAGACTGGCAATGAACTCCTCGAGCAGGAACGCTCTAACGACGAGTTCATTCACTTTTTGCGGAGGAGATAAAGCGCGGAGCGAAGGGCTAGGGGTCCCGTCAGCGGGATCGACCAGCGCAGCGATCGGCGAGGGCGCGGGCTCGATGCCCGCAACCGAGAGCTGGCGCGACTCAGATCTCCAAGCCCTTCAAGTACTCGCGAAAGCCCGGCCCGAGCGTCGGGTGTGCCAGCGCCAGTTCGACGTTGGCCTGCAAGAAACCTTCCTTGCTGCCGCAGTCGTATCGCTTGCCTTCGTAGCGGAACGCGAACACCTTCTCGCGCCGCAGCAAGCCGGCGATGCCGTCGGTCAGCTGGATCTCGCCGCCCACACCGCGCTGCTGGTTGGCGATCTCGTGGAATACGCCGGGCGTCAGGATGTAGCGGCCCGCCACGCCCAGAAGCGACGGCGCGTCTTCGGGGGCCGGCTTTTCGACCATGCGGCTCACGTCCATCAGGCGGTCGTTGATCGGCGTGCCGTCGACGATGCCATAGCGCCGCGTGTGCTCGGGCGGCACTTCTTGCACCGCCAGGATTGACACGCGCCACTCTTCGTACTGCTCGACCATCTGCTTGAGGATCGGCGTGTCGCCTACCATCAAGTCATCGGCCAACAACACGGCGAACGGGTTGTTGCCCACGAGCCGCTGGCCGCACAGCACCGCGTGGCCGAGGCCCAGCGCCTGCGCCTGGCGCACATAGATGCATTCCATGTCGTCGGGCTTGACGCTGCGTACCACCTCCAACAGTTCGTTCTTCCCCGCCTGTTCGAGGGCTACCTCCAGCTCGAAAGTCATGTCAAAGTGATCTTCGATCGGGCGTTTGTGACGGCCGGTCACGAAAATCATCTCGCGCACACCCGCGGCATAAGCTTCTTCTACCGCATATTGGATAAGCGGTTTGTCGACCACCGGCAGCATCTCTTTGGGCTGGGCCTTGGTGGCGGGCAGGAATCGCGTGCCGAGCCCGGCCACTGGAAAAATCGCTTTGGTGACTAACATTTACTTGCAATGCCCTTCGATGGGTTCTGTGATTGGCGTTCATTCTGGCACGCCCCTCGATGACGACCACGTCGGACAACACCTCACGATGGCCCGCTAGCGCATGGATCTGCTGATCATCGAAACGCTCGAAGCCGAAGTCATGGAGTGGCTCGAAGCACGCTATGCGCTTCGGTATGCGCCCGAGCTCGCCAGCGATCCGCGCGCGTTGCGGCAGCAGCTCTACAACGTGCGCGCATTGATCGTGCCGCCCACCGTGACAATCGACGCGCAGGCACTGCACTACGCGCCGGTGCTGCGCGCAGTCGGCCGTGTCAGCGCCGGCGCCGAAAACATCGACCTCGAAGCGTGTGCGCGGGCGCGTGTGGAGGTCGTGCGCGGCCTCACCGCCACCGCGCAGGCCGAAGCCGAATTCATGATCGGCGCCTTGCTCTCGCTATTGCGCCGCGTGCCGGTGGTCGGCGCCGACGGCATGCTCGTCGGCCGTGAACTCGGTGCCGCCACGGTCGGCCTGATCGGCATGGCGCCGGCCGCGCGCTCGATGTCGCAAATGCTCGCCGGATTCGGCTCGAAGATGGTCGGCTACGACCCGGCGCTGCACGCCAGCGACAGCGTGTTCGAGCGCTGGCGCGTCAAGCCACTCGGCTTGCGCGAACTGCTCGAGCAGTCGGACGCGGTCTGCGTGCAGCTCAGCTATTTCAGCCGCTACCACGGGCTGCTGGGCGAGCGCTTCTTGCCGTTTTGCAAACCGAACCAGGTGATGGTCAGCATCGCGCACTCGGGCCTGTTCGACGAAGCCTCACTCGCCGAGGCGCTCTCCGGTGGCCGCATGGCGGCCGCGTGGCTCGACAGCCTTGAGCCCGGCGCGCTCGATCAGGGCCGGCCGCTGCACGGTATCGAGAACCTGCAGATCACGCCACGCGTTGCGAGCACTACTCGCGAGTCGCGCTTGCGCAGCGCCTGGGCGGTGGCCAAGCGCATCGACGAAATGCTGGGTGCGGCGCCGATCGCGGCGCGCGCATTCATGGCAACGGCGCCAGGCGAGCCCGTTGATCTCGCAGCCGAGCCAACGTCGACGTGAAATCGGCGACGCGCTGCTGCTCCTGAGCAACCACCGCCGCCGGCGCGCGCGCGACGAAGCTCTCGCTCGCGAGCTTCGCCGAAGCCTTGGCGATCTCGCCTTCGAGGCGCGTGATTTCCTTGGTCAGCCGGGCCGTCTCGACCGCCACGTCGATCTCGACATGCAGCGCCAGGCGCGACTCGCCGGCGACTGAAACCGCCGCGCTCCGCGTGGCCTCGGCGAACGCCGCATCGCTGTCGAAACGCCTCACCTCCGAGACCTTCGCGAGCGCCCTGAGCACCGGCTCGGCTTGCGCTATGAAGGCGTCGTCGCCGATCACGTAAAGCGGCACGCGAGCGGCCGGTGACAAGTTCATCTCGCTGCGCAGGGTGCGGCTCGCGCCGACCACGGTTTTCAGTTTCGCGACCCAGGCGTCGGATGCTGCATCGATGCGGTCGAGCTGCGCCTTCGGGTACGCCGCGGTCACGATGCTCGCGCCGTCGGATTTGCGGCCGGCGACCGACGCCACCGTCTCCCACAACTCGGCCGTGATGAACGGCATCACCGGGTGCATCAGGCGCAGCACGGTCTCGAGGACGCGGATGAGGGTGCGGCGCGTCGCGCGTTGCTGCGCTTCGGTGCCCGACTGGATCTGCACCTTCGCGATCTCGATGTACCAGTCGCAGTATTCGTCCCAGACGAACGCATACATGGCATTGGCGACGTTGTCGAGGCGGTAGTCGGCGAAGCCTTGCTCGACGGCCGCTTCGACGCGCTGCAACTCGCTGGTGATCCACTTGTCGGCGGGGCTGAACTTCAGGAAGCCATGAAACGGCTGGCCCGGCGCGCACTCGGCCTTGGTGTGCTCTGCGAGCCCGCAGTCTTGACCTTCGCAGTTCATGAGCACGAACTTCGATGCGTTCCAGAGCTTGTTGCAGAAGTTGCGATAGCCCTCGCAGCGTTTGGTGTCGAAATTGATGTTGCGGCCCAGGCTGGCGTAGCTCGCCATCGTGAAGCGCAGCGCGTCGGCGCCGTAGGCCGGCATGCCATCGGGGAACTCCTTGCGCACGCGCGCCGCGACCTTCGGCGCGGTCTCGGGCTTGCGCAGGCCCGAGGTCGATTTCTTCACCAGGGTGTCGAGGTCGACGCCTTCGATCAGGTCGACCGGGTCGAGCACGTTGCCTTCGCTCTTGCTCATCTTCTTGCCCTGCGCGTCGTGCACCAGGCCGTGGATGTAGACGTTGCGGAACGGTACCTTGCCGGTGAAGTGCAGCGTCATCATGATCATCCGGGCGACCCAGAAGAAGATGATGTCGAAGCCGGTGACAAGCACGGTCGACGGCAGGAAAAGGTCTTGCTCGATCGTCTTGCCAGGCCAGCCGAGCGTGGAGAACGGAAACTGCGCCGCCGAGTACCAGGTGTCAAGCACGTCTTCGTCGCGCGCCAGCGTGCCGGTGTAGCCGGCGGCTTCGGCTTTCGCACGCGCTTCTTCCTCGTTTCGGGCGACGAAAATCTCGCCGCCGGCGCCGTACCAGGCGGGAATCTGGTGGCCCCACCAGAGCTGGCGCGAGATGCACCAATCTTGAATATCGCCCATCCAGTGGTTCCACGTGCTCACCCACTGCGGCGGCACGAAACGCACGTCGCCGCGCTCGACCGCACGGATCGCGCGCCCGGCGATCGACTCGCCGTCG
>JANLUW010000046.1:0-2205 GCA_031363645.1 Rhizobacter sp.
CAGGATTTGCAGATCGCGCGGCGTTGCGCCGGCGTGGTCTTGCCAGGCGAAGCGCGCGTTCGTGCCGCCGATGTCGGCCAGGAGTCGGGGCAGCGGGGAGGGATGTTTCACGTCGGCAATGCAGAGTGGAGGCGCACCCCCGAGTTTGCCTGCCTTCTCGCATCAGGCCGCGATGCGCCGTTGAGTCGTCGCATCAAACAGATGCACTTGCGACGCCGACCACGCCAGGTGCACCGGATCGCCCACCTTGCTGCGCACCACACCCGGCACCCGTGCGACCAAAGAGCCGATGGCCGTGTCGACGAACGCATAGGTTTCGGGGCCGGTCGGCTCCAGCAGGCGCAGCCGCCCGGCCAGGCCTTCGTCGGCCAGCGTCAGCGCTTCGGGCCGCAGGCCGTAGGTCACTTCGGCGCTGCCGAGGCGCGCCAGCGCGTCGCCTTGTGCGGGATCGAGCGCGAGCGCCGTGCCCTGCGCCTGCAGGGCGCCGTCGGCGCTGGAGGCGGCGATCATGTTCATCGCTGGCGAGCCGATGAATTCGGCCACGAAGCGACTCGCCGGGCGCGCGTAGATGTCGTCGGGCGTGCCGAGCTGCTCGACCTGGCCATCGCGCATCACCGCGATGCGGTCGCCCAGCGTCATCGCCTCGATCTGGTCGTGCGTGACATAGACAGTCGTCGTGCGCGTGCGCTGGTGCAGCAGCTTGATCTCGGCGCGCATCTCGACGCGCAACTTGGCGTCGAGGTTCGACAGCGGCTCGTCGAACAAGAACAGCGCCGGGTTGCGCGCCAGTGCCCGCCCCATCGCGACACGCTGGCGCTGCCCGCCGGAGAGCTGCCCGGGTTTGCGGGCGAGCAGGTGCTCCATCTGCAACATCTTCGCGACCCGCTGCACCGCGGCCTCGCGTTCGGCGCGCGGGACCTTGCGCATCTCCAGGCCGAACGCGATGTTCTGCGCCACGTTCATGTTCGGGTAGAGCGCGTAGCTCTGGAACACCATCGCGATGTCACGGTCGCGCGGGCTGGCGTAGGTCACGTCACGGTAGTCGATCAGGATCTGGCCACCGCTGGGCAGGTCGAGCCCGGCGATCATCGACAGCAAAGTGCTCTTGCCGCAGCCCAAAGGGCCGACCAGGATCAGGAACTTGCCGGCCTCGACCTCGATGTCGATACCCTTCAAAATATTCAACGTGCCGAAGCTTTTGGTGATGTCGCGGATCTACAGTGCGCGCCTGGTTTCGTTCAGCCCTTCAGCCTTTGACGGCGCCCGCTGTCAGGCCGCGCACGAAGTATTTGCCGGCCACCAGGTAGACCACGAGGGTCGGCAGCGCGGCGATCATGGCCGCGGCCATGTCGGCGTTGTATTCCTTGACCGCCCTTGACGTGTTGGCCAGGTTGTTGAGCCCGACCGTGATCGGCTTCGAGTCGGAGCCCGAGAACACCACGCGGAACAGAAAGTCGTTCCAGATTGCCGTGAACTGCCAGATCAGCGTGACCACCAGGATCGGCGCCGACAACGGCAGCACGATGCGCCAGAAGATGCGCCAGAAGCCGGCACCGTCGAGCAGCGCAGCCTTGATGAGTTCATCGGGCAGGCCGACGCAGTAGTTGCGGAAGAAGAGCGTCGTCGTCGGCAGGCCGACCAGCACATGCACCAGCACCAGGCCCCCGATCGAATCGGCAAGATGCAACCAGCCGAGCACCTGCGACATCGGCAGCAAGACCACCTGCAGCGGCGTGAAGGCGCCGAACAAAATCAGCGCGAACATCGTCTCGCTGCCCGGAAATCGCCACTTGCTCAGGATGTAGCCGCTGATCGCGCCGAGCGCGGTCGAGATCGCCACGGCCGGCACGACCATCCTCAGCGAGTTCCAGAAGAAGGGCTGCAGCCCGCCGCAATCGGTGCCTGTGCAGACCTACGACCAGGCCTTGGCCCAAGCCGCAAAGTTCGGTGCGTCGGGCAGCGCGAGCAGGCCGCCGCTGCTGCGAATCTCGCTCATGTCTTTGAGCGAGGTCACGAGCATCACGTATGACGGCACCAGGAAGAAGGCCGCGAACAGCAGCAGCGACCAGATCGCTGCGCGGTGGAAGTTTTTCATCGACAGCTTCACTTCTTCGCGCGCTGTTCGCTGTACGAGTAGGGCACGACGATCGCCGCCACGGTCGCGTGGCATCACGGTCGCCGATGCAGCACCGATCGCCCACAACC
>JANLUW010000056.1:0-12517 GCA_031363645.1 Rhizobacter sp.
GAACATGAAACAGAAAAAAGCTGCGACACCGACACCGGCCTTGATCAAGGGCAGAAAAATAGTGACGAAAAAGCGCGGGAAGGAATACCCGTCGATGTAGGCCGTCTCGTCAATTTCACGGGGAATTCCGCTCATGAAACCTTCCAGTATCCAGACCGCCAGCGGTACGTTGAACAACAAGTGCGCCAACGCCACAGCCAGGTGGGTGTCCATTAAACCGACGGTCGTGTAAAGCTGGAAAAAGGGCAGCAAAAACACCGCCGGCGGCGTCATGCGGTTGGTCAGCAGCCAGAAAAACAAATGCTTGTCGCCGAGGAAGCTGTAGCGCGAGAACGCGTAGGCGGCGGGCAGCGCCACTATGAGCGAGATCACGGTGTTGATGGCCACGTAGATCATCGAGTTGATGTAGCCCGAGTACCAGGACTCGTCGGTGAAGATGGTCTTGTAGTGGTCCCAGGTGAAGTGCTGCGGCCACAGGCTGAAGGTCGAGAGGATCTCTTCGTTCGTCTTGAACGACATGTTGATCATCCAGTACACCGGCAAGATCGCGAACACGAGGTACGCGATCAAGAACAGCGTGCGCTTCTTGAAGCGGGTGTCATCCATGGCAGTGCCCGCCCGGCCGCCCGTAGGGCGCTGCGCGTCCCCGCGGGGGGCAGTGAACGAAGTAAGCGTGGGGGCTGTTCATTTCACCTGCTCGTTGTCGGCAGTGCCGACGCGCTGCATCCAGTTGTAGAGGATGAAGCACAGCAGCAGGATGATCAAAAAGTAGATCAGCGAGAACGCCGCCGCGGGACCGAGGTCGAATTGGCCGACGGCCTTTTGCGTCAGGTATTGCGAGAGGAAGGTGGTCGCATTGCCTGGCCCGCCGCCGGTCAGCACGAAGGGCTCGGTGTAGATCATGAAGCTGTCCATGAAGCGCAGCAGCACCGCGATCATCAGCACGCCGCGCAGCTTGGGCAGCTGGATGAAGCGGAACACCGCGAGCTTGCTCGCGCCGTCGATGCTCGCGGCTTGGTAGTACGCGTCGGGAATAGCGCGGAGCCCGGCGAAACACAGCAGCGCGACGAGTGGCGTCCAGTGCCACACGTCCATCAGCAGCACGGTGAGCCACGCGTCGGTCGCATTGCCGGTGTAGTTGTAGTCGATGCCGAGTTTGGCGAACGCGGCACCCATCAGGCCGATGTCGGTGCGGCCGTAGATCTGCCAGATCGTGCCGACCACGTTCCATGGAATCAACAGCGAGATCGCGACCAGCACCAGCACGGCCGACGATTTCCAGCCCTTCGCCGGCATCGCGAGTGCCAGGCAGATGCCGAGCGGAATCTCGGCGATCAGCACCGACAGCGAGAACGTGATCTGGCGCACCAGGGCTGCGAGCAGATCATCGTCGCGCATCACCGACTTGAACCACTCGGTGCCGACGAACACGCGGCGCTCGGGCGAGATGATGTCTTGCACCGAATAGTTCACGACCGTCATCAGCGGCAAGATCGCGGAGAACGCGACGCACAAAATAACCGGCAAGATCAGGAACCAGGCTTTCTGGTTGACGGGTTTCATACCAACAGCTCCTCGTTCTTGTAGTAGCAGGTGTGGCTGCCCTTGACGCCAAGCCACACCGCATCGCCGACCTTTGGCACGGCCTGTTCGCCGGTGAGGCGCAAACGCACGACGTTGCCGTCGGCAAGCGTCGTTGTCAGCAGCCAGTAGGTGCCGATGTCTTGCGCTTGGGTCACTGTGGCCGGCACGGCGCCTGCGGCGTTTGGCGCGGCCAGCGTCACGTACTCGGGCCGCACGCCGAGCGTCGTGGCATCGAGGGGTGCGCCGGGCGTTACCGCTGCCGGCAAGAAGTTCATCCCCGGCGAGCCGATGAAGTGGCCGACGAAAGTGTGCTGCGGCCGCTCGAACAGGTCGGAGGCGCTGCCGATCTGCACGGCGCGCCCGCGCGTCATCACGACGACCTGGTCGGCAAAGGTCAGCGCTTCGACCTGGTCGTGCGTCACGTACACCAGCGTCAGCTTGAGCTCGTGGTGAATCTGCTTGAGCTTGCGGCGCAGCTGCCACTTCAAGTGCGGGTCGATCACCGTCAGCGGTTCGTCGAACAACACCGCGCTCACGTCTTCGCGCACCAGGCCGCGGCCGAGCGAAATCTTCTGCTTCGCGTCGGCGGCGAGGCCGGCAGCGCGCATGTTGAGCTGGCCGCTCATCTCCAGCATCTCGGCGATGCGGCCGACGCGCTGCTTGATCTTTTCGGCGCTCGCGCCCCGGTTGCGCAACGGGAACGCGAGGTTTTCGGCGACCGTCATCGTGTCGTAGATGACCGGGAACTGGAACACCTGCGCGATGTTGCGCTGCTGTGGCGTGCGGCCGGTCACCTCGACGCCGTCGAACTTCACGCCGCCTTGCGAGGGTTTGACGAGGCCTGAGATGATGTTGAGCAGCGTCGTCTTGCCGCAGCCCGAGGGGCCGAGCAGCGCATAGGCGCCGCCGTCGTCGAAGGTCATCTTCAACGGCAGCAGCGCGTAGTCTTCATCGCGTTGCGGGTTCGCCTTGTAGGCGTGGGCGAGGTCGAGGTCGATGCGGGCCATGGTCAGGTGTTTCGCGTTTGCGTTTGCTTGGGTGCGAACTGGCACGCGATCTCGGTGGCGGCAAAGGCGCGTTCGGGCTGGGCGCGTCGCTTCGCCTCGGCGGTCGCCGCTGCGCGACGATTGCTCTGCGGTGCTCGTTCGCGTGGCCCGCCACGACACTCGCTCCGTTCGCTGCGCTCACTTTGCTCAAACAGCCGCGGCGAGTCAGATGACGATGCGCGCTGCGCGCGCGGCCACACGCCGTGGCCTGTGCAGGCCACGCCGGGCCAGAGGCCCGGCCGCTCGCCAGGCAGAAATGGTCCACAGGACCGCTTCAGTCCGGGCTCACCTCCGTGACGCCTCCCACAAAGCGCCGCACCCAGCCCGCACGCGCCTTTGCGGGAGCAGCGGCGCTTCGCCCTGCTCCCCCGCCCCTTTGGGGAGAGGGAGTTAACTTCATCGCCGGGTGCCGCCCGCCGCGACTTGCCAAGACAGCACGTGGACTTCATCTCAAACCCCCTTCGGCGCAACAAGCAAATTGCCGTCGCCGCCGAACACATACGCCTGCACCGGGTCGAGGTACAGCATCACTTGCGCGCCGAGTTCGAACTGGTGTACGCCGGTGAGCTGCGCGACGAGTTCACCGATCTTTGTTGCGACGTGCACGAAGGTGTCGCTGCCCGCGATCTCCGCCAGCTCGACCTTGCCGCCAAGCGCGATGTCGCCGTCACGCGCGTTCACGCGCAACGCACCGGCGCGCACGCCGACCGTCAGCGCCGCGCCAGTCGCGGCCGGCAGCGCGCGCACGAGCTGCACGTTGCCCGGCAACGCCACGCCGCTCGCATTCGCCGTGCCGGCGATCAGGTTCATCGGCGGGTCGCTGAACGCGCGTGCGACGCGGATCGACTTCGGGTGGTGAAACACCTCGGCCGTCGGCCCGTACTGCAGCAGCTCGCCGGCATCGAGCACCGCGGTGTAGCCGCCGAGCAGCAGCGCCTCGGTGGGCTCGGTGGTCGCGTAGACGACGGTCGATTGACCGCTCGCGAACAGCTGCGAGAGCTCGTCGCGCAGTTCTTCGCGCAGCTTGTAGTCGAGGTTCACGAGCGGCTCGTCGAGCAGCATCAGCGGCGCGTTCTTGGCGAGTGCGCGGGCGAGCGCGACACGCTGCTGCTGGCCGCCCGACAACTCGGCCGGCAGGCGCTTCAGGAAAGGCTCGATGTGCAGCTTGGTGGCGAGCTCCGTGACGCGCGCTTCGATGTTGCGCTTGCCCATCGCCTCCTTGCGCAGCTTGAGCGGCGAGGCGATGTTGTCGGCAACCGTCAGCGACGGGTAGTTGATGAATTGCTGGTACACCATCGCGACGTTGCGCTGGCGCACCGGCTGGCCGGTCACGTCGACGCCGTCGGCGAGCACGCGGCCCTTCGATGGTTTGTCGAGCCCGGCCATCACACGCATCAGCGAGGTCTTGCCGGCCTGCGTGGCGCCGAGCAGCACGGTGACGGCGCGCGGCACCAAGGTCAGGTCGAGCGGGTACAGCCAGGCGTTGGGGCCCACGCGTTGCTCGATGTGTTCGAGCTTCAGTTCCATGTGGTCTCCGGGGTGCGGGGGGCGGTAGACGCGGTGGGCGCGGCGGGCGCGATCGCATCGGGCCAGTGCGCGGCGCACCAGTCGGCAACGGCTGCGCGCTGCGCCGGCGTGAGGTGCAGGCCGAGCTTGCTGCGTCGCCAGAGCACGTCGTCGGCGCTGCGGGCCCATTCGTCGGTGTGCAGGTACTTCAACTCGGCCTCGAACAGCGTCGGCGCGACTTCGCTGCCGAGGTCGCCGTTGCCGATGACTTTGGTGATGCGGTCGCCGTAGGCGCGGGCCAGGCGGTGGCGAGTCGCGGCAGTGAGTTGCGGATAGCGTTCGGCCACGGCCACTTCGAACCGGGTGAAGTCGGTGTCGGGCCGCTGCGCCGCACCGATCCAGGCGCTGAAGTCGCCGCCGGGCAGGTGCGCACCGCGGGTCCAGGCGCCGCGGCTCGGCGCAGTGCCCGAAGACGAGGTCGAGGCTGGGGCCGGCAGCAAGTCGGCCGCTTCTTCGGCGAGCTTGCGAAAGGTCGTGATCTTGCCGCCCCACACGGTGAGCAGCGGCGCGCCGGCGGTGTCGAGTTCGAGCGAGTAGTCGCGCGTCACGGCAGCCGGGTCGCCCGAGGCGTCGTCGAGCAGCGGGCGCACGCCGGCGTAGCTCCAGACCACATCGGCCGGTTTCACGGCCACGGCGAAATACCGGCTCGCCTGTTCGCAAAGGTAGGCCGTTTCTTGCGTGTCGATTTGCGCCGCGTCGATCGTGCCTTGCAGCTCGACATCGGTCGTGCCGATCAACGTGAAGTCGCGCTCGTACGGGATCGCGAAGATGATGCGTTTGTCGGGATTCTGAAAAATGTAGGCGAGGTCGTGGTCGAACAGCTTTTTGACAACGATGTGGCTGCCCTTCACAAGCCGCAGCGCCTTGACTTGCGGCACATGCGCGTGCTCGCTCAAAAACTGCGCAGCCCACGGCCCGGCCGCGTTGACGAGCGCTTTGGCCGTCAGACGGCGCTGTTGGCCTTCCAAGCTTTCGAGTCGCACCTGCCACGCATCGGCTTCGCGCCGGGCTTCGACGCAGCGCCAGCGCGTCAGCACGGTCGCGCCGTGTTCGACGGCGTCGATCGCGTTGAGCACGACGAGGCGCGCGTCTTCGACCCAACCGTCGGAGTAGACGAAGCCTTTGGTGAACACCGGCTTGAGCGGCATGCCGGCCGGGTGCGCGCGCAAGTCGATCGCCCACGAGCCAGGCAGCACCTCGCGCTTGGCGAGGTGGTCGTACAAAAACAGGCCCGCGCGGATCATCCACACCGGCCGCATGCCGGGGTCGTGCGGCATCACGAAGCGCAGTGGCCACATGATGTGCGGTGCGCTGCGCATCAGAACTTCGCGTTCGGCGAGCGCCTTGCGGACGAGTGCGAATTCGTAGTACTCGAGGTAGCGAAGCCCGCCGTGGATCAGTTTCGTGCTCGACGACGAGGTGTGCTGCGCGAGGTCGTCTTTGTCGCACAGCACGACGCTGCGGCCGCGCCCGGCCAAGTCGCGCGCGATGCCCGCGCCATTGATGCCGCCGCCGACCACGAGCACGTCGCAGGCGTCGGGCGACGCGCTGCGGGCTGTGGGTGACGCGCCTTGCGGCTCGCCGAGCGGGCGGTTCGGGATCAATCGGTTTCCTCAGGATTTGCGTTGAATCGAACACGCTGGAACAGCATGCGGTTCGTTTGGGTTCGTTTTATGTTTGTCTGGGTTCCATTTTTAGCAAACCAATTCACAAAGTGCAAGCGGGGTAACCGCGATGGCGCGCTTCAAACGCTTCGATACGCTGGCCCGCTATGACCCCGAATCCCCGCCAGGCCCTGCTGCTCGACGAGGTGCGCGCGCGCGCTTCGATGTCGGTCGAGGCGCTCGCCGAGCGCTTGAGCGTCACGTTGCAGACCGTGCGGCGCGACGTGAAACTGCTCGCCGACGCCGGCTTGTTGGCGCGCTTTCACGGCGGCGTGCGCGTGCCGAGCTCGACCACCGAGAACATCGAATACCTGCAGCGCCAGTTGCTCAACGAAGGCGCGAAGCAGCGCATCGCGCGCGCGGTGGCCGCCGCCGTGCCGGCCGGCTGCTCGCTGCTGATTAACATCGGCACCACCACCGAGGCGATCGCGCGCGAGCTGCTGCACCACAAGGGCCTGCGTGTGATCACGAACAACCTGAATGTCGCGGCGATCCTGTCGGGCAACCCCGATTGCGAGGTGATCGTGGCCGGCGGCATCGTGCGCGGTCGCGACCGCGGCATCGTCGGCGAAGTGACGGTCGATTTCATCCAACAGTTTCGGGTCGACATCGGGCTGATCGGCATCTCGGGCATCGAGGCCGATGGCACGCTGCGCGATTTCGACTACCGCGAGGTCAAGGTGGCGCGCGCGATCCTCGAGCGTTCGCGCGAGGTCTGGGTCGCAGCCGACCACAGCAAGTTCAACCGGCCGGCGATGGTCGAGCTGGCGCGCTTCGACCAGGTCGATATGCTGTTCACCGACGCGCCGCCGCCCGCGCCATTTCCCGCGCTGTTGGCACAGGCCGGCGTGACCTGCGTGACCTGTGCCGAGGACGCCCGATGAACCAGACCGCCACGACGCACTTGCTCGCGCTCGACCAGGGCACCTCGAGCTCGCGCAGCATCGTGTTCGATGCGCAGGGCCGCATCGTCGCGATGGCGCAGCGCGAGTTGCGTCAGATCTATCCGCAGCCGGGCTGGGTCGAACACGACCCGAAGGACATCTGGGCGACGCAGCTCGCGACCGCAAAAGAAGCGCTGGCCAAAGCCGGGCTCAGGGCCGACCAGATCGCCTCGATCGGCATCACGAACCAGCGCGAGACCACGTTGCTCTGGAACCGCTTGACGGGCGAGCCGGTCAACAACGCGATCGTCTGGCAAGACCGCCGCGCCGAGCCCACCTGCGCGGCCCTGCGCGAGCGCGGCCTCGAACCCACGTTCCGCGCCAAGACCGGGTTGATCCTCGACGCCTACTTCTCCGGCACCAAACTCAAGTGGCTGCTCGACACCGTGCCCGGCGCGCGCGCCGCGGCGCAGCGCGGTGAGCTGGCGTTCGGCACGGTCGACACCTGGCTGATGTGGCAGCTCACCGGCGGCGAGGTCCATGCCACCGACGTGACCAACGCGTCGCGCACCTTGCTGCTCGACGTGCACGACAACACCTGGGACGACGAGCTCCTCGCGCTGCTCGACGTGCCGCGCGAGTTGCTGCCGGCGGTGCGTCCGTCGAGCCATGTGTTCGGCAGCACGAAGGCCGAATTGCTCGGTGCAAGTATCCCGATCGGCGGTGTCGCCGGCGACCAGCAAAGCGCGTTGTTCGGGCAAGCCTGCTTTAAGTCCGGTCTTGCGAAGAACACCTACGGCACCGGCTGCTTCATGCTGATGCAGACCGGCGAGAAGTTCCAGGGTTCGACCAACGGCCTGATCACGACCAGCGCCGCACAGCCGACCACCACGCCCGAGTTCGCGCTCGAAGGCAGCGTGTTCATCGGCGGCGCGGTCGTGCAGTGGCTGCGCGACGGCTTGCGCGCGATCAAAGGCAGCGGCGAGGTGCAGTCGCTCGCCGAAAGCGTGCCTGACAGCGGCGGCGTGATGTTCGTGCCCGCCTTCACCGGCCTCGGCGCGCCGTACTGGCAGGCCGATGCGCGCGGCGCGATCGTCGGCCTGACGCGCGGTAGCACGGTTGCGCACATCGCGCGCGCCGCGCTCGAGAGCATCGCGTTCCAGAGCGCGGCGCTGCTGGCCTCGATGAGCCGCGATGCGATCGCCGCGGGCGGCGCGCCGGTGGCCGAATTGCGCGTCGACGGCGGTGCTTGCGTCAATGACCTGCTGATGCAGTTCCAGGCCGATTTGCTCGGCATCCCGGTCGTGCGGCCGCAGGTGATCGAGACGACTGCGCTCGGCGCGGCCTACCTCGCGGGCCTGTCGTGCGGCCTCTACCGCAACCTCGACGAGCTCTCGGCGCAGTGGCGCGTCGAGCGAACGTTCTACCCGACGATGTCGCGCGAACGCGCAAGTGAGCTGATGACGAACTGGGCGCGCGCGGTGCGGCAGACGGTGGCCGTGTGATGGCCTCCTGACACGACGCTGTCAGGAGGCCCCGCGCAACATGCCTGCTCCCATTCATCACACCTGGAGAGACCCATGGCACACCGCAACGTAATCAACTGGTTCGAGATCCCGGTCAGCAACCTCGACCGTGCGCAAAAGTTCTACGAAACGCTGCTCGGCACTTCGATCCGCCGCGAGACGATGGGCCCCGGCAGCGAGTTCGGCGTCTTCACTTATGACGAAGCCGGCGTCGGCGGCGCGCTGATGGCCGGGGCCAACGCGCCGCGGCCGTCCGACAGCGGCACGCTGGTCTACCTCGATGCCGGAGCCTCGCTCGACGCGGTGCTCGCCCGGGTAGATGCCGCGGGCGGTCGCATCACGACGCCGAAGGTGCAACTGCCCGGCGACATGGGTTGCTTCGCGCACATCGCCGACACCGAGGGCAACCGCGTCGGCCTGCACGCGCCGTGCTGAGCTGCAACCGCCACCGAACCGCAGGCAGCCCATGCGTTGCGCCGAGCGCCTGTTCCAGCTCGTTCAGTTGATCCGCGGCCGGCGTCTGAGCACGGCGGCGTTTCTCGCTGAACGACTGGAGGTTTCGGACCGCACGGTCTACCGCGATGTCGCCGACCTGATGGCGCAAGGCGTGCCGATCGAAGGCGAGGCCGGCGTCGGCTACCGCATGCAAGCAGGCTTCGACCTGCCACCGCTGATGTTCACCAAAAACGAAGCGCAGGCGCTGGTCAACTCGGTGCGGCTCGCGCAATCGCGGCTCGATCCGGGGCTGGCGCGGCATGCCGAAGGCGCGCTGCCGAAGATCCTCGCGGTGCTGCCGCCAGCAGCGCGCGCGGCGGCCGAGAGCCTGGCGGTCTACGCGCCGCCGTTCGGCCCCGAAGCGGCGACGCGCCAGCGCCTGGAAACACTGCGCATCGCGGCCGAGGCAAAGCACACGCTGCGTCTCGTGTACGTCGATCTGAAAGAACAGCGGAGCGAGCGTGTCGTGCGCCCGCTCGGCTGCTTTTACTGGGGCGCGGTGTGGACGCTGGCGGCGTGGTGCGAGGCGCGCGAAGGCTTTCGCAACTTTCGCGTTGACCGAATCGCAGAGTTGCAGGTTTTGGAGGCGCGCTTTCGCGACGAGCCGGGCAAGACGCTGGCCGATCTGTTCCGCGAGGTCGAGGCCGAGCAAGCCGAGCGCGACATCAGCACGGACGCATGAGCGTCGCGTGACGGGCTTGTCAGCCCTTCGCTTGCGCGAGCGCCCGTGCGGCGCCTTCGGGCATCTGCCCGGCCCAGCTGCGTTCCATCTCTTCGTAGTCGGCGTGGTCGACTTCGGTCACGTCGGTCGCGCCGTGGTGCGCGATCAGATCGAGTTCGAGCGCGGCGGTGCTGGCGGCTTCTTGCTGGGCTTCGTGCCTGCGGTCTTTGACCATCACGGCCAGGCGCGACCGCAGCTCGGCCAGGCCCGGCGCCGACCAGTCCCACACCAGCTTTTCGAGCTGCGTCAGCGCTTTGGCGATCACGCGCACCGGCAGTGCCTCGACCGCGCCGAAGCCTTCGGTGCGCAGCGTGCGCTCGACCAAATCGAGGTGGCGCATCAACTGGCGCGAGCTCGGGTGTTGCTGCATCAGCTCGTACAGGTCACGGCGCATGCGGCGCACGCGCTCGCGTTGCTCGTCGCGGGCCTGCGCGCGCAGGCTGCTCGCCGGCACGCCCAGCGTCACGTTGCCCTGCTGCACGCTGATCGGCCGCTGCAGAAAGCTGCGCACCGTCTTCATGGAGCTGCCGAGTTGCGATTTCAGGTGGTTGAGCATGGTGCTATTGCGCGAGTTCGTTGGAACGAATTCTTTCAGTTCCGACAGTAACCGGCTACCTCGAAGCACGGGTGTGAATTTGTCGCGCAGCGCCCGGTTCGCCGGGCCCAAACGTGAACCTTGTCGCAGCGCGGCATCAGGGCGCATCACGCCCAGGGGTCGTGCGCGCCAATCGACCACAAGTGTCCCTCCGGGGCGACGCAGCTGAAACCGCGGCCGCCGTGGTCTTCGTCGTTGATCGCCATCGGCATGGCGACGCCAGCCGCCGTGACCCGCGCGTCCGGACGCCGATCGTACAACGCCGCGCGCCCCTACAAGCTGCCACTGCCGCGCAGCTTCTCGAGCCGGAGCGCCAAGTGCTGCTGCAGCTCGCACATGCGCTTTCGCATCGCGTCCGCCTTCGCCGCATCGGGCTCGGTTTCGATGACCTCGCGCAGCGCGGCGATTTGCTGCATCGTCTCGACCTCGGGCGGCACGAAGCCCGCGTCTTTTAGCGCCTTGAACGCCATGCGCAGCTCTTCGGGCGTCTGCGCGTACCCATCGGCCAGGTCGAGCGGCTTGCCCCAGCTCGCGGCCGATTGCAGCTCGCCGCTGCGTTGCGCGTCGCGCAGGCTCTGCGCGATCTGTTCGTCGATGGTGGGCATGGTGGGGCTCCTTCGATGATCAACGTCTGACTTTCACCCTCGGTCGAAGCGTACCGCGCCGGGCGAGTCGGTCGCAAGCGCGGCTCAGACCTCGAGCGGCGCCATGCGGCACGACGATCGGTCTGCGAAGGCGCCGCCGGGCAGTCCCCAAGCGTGCGCGTAGACCAGACTGCTGTCTGAGTTGACTTGAATCGTGATCTCTTCGCGGAAGACCGCGGAGTCGTCGCGCGGCCCGCTGCGAAAGATTGCTTTGACTTCGACTGCCGTTGCGGCATCGGTCATCACTTCAATGTGCGGCAACACCACCGGAATTTCCGACATCACGGGCCACAGACAAAGGTTTCCATTCGGACCGGTTCCGAGCAAAGTCGACTCGGTGTGAACGGTCGCGCCGGTGCCCAGCGTGGCTTTGTACATCAGCAAAACCGCGCGCCCGCCTTCCAGCGCTTGAACCCTCAGTTCACCCCGGAAGGCCTCGTTTTCTTCATTCACGCCTTCGCCGCGGAAGGTTGTCGAACCGGATGCGAGCGCGTCAAGGAGGTTCATCGGTGGTGTTCAGTCGACGTTCGACGCGCGTGGCGCAAGCCCAGCCGGTCGGCCCAGTGCTCGGTCAGCGGGGTGCTCGGCTTGCCCAGGCGGCGCTCGTTCAGCAGCGCCCGGCCGACCGATTTGTCGGTGGCACGCGCGGCGGCGGCGAGCAGGGTCTGGTCGATCAGGTCGCGCTGCGCGTGGCTGCCGCCGAAGCGGCTCGCCAGTGCGCGCACCGGGTAGAGGGTTTCGATCGCCTCGTCGAAGCGCGCTCGCGCGAACGCGAGCATGCCGCGCATCAGCGGGCCGCCCACGTCGCGTGCGACGCTGCGGTTGCTGCCGCCGCTGCGCTCGGCGTGCAGCGCGACCTGGCGCGCCCAGGCTTGCGCGCGTGCGAAGTCGCCGGCGCCGATCAGCGCGAGCAGCGCATGCAGGTCGTTGAACGGGTAGACGCCGGCGGCGTGCTCCGACACATCCCAGCCCGCCGCGAGTGCGCCCCAGCGCGGGCCGACGTCGACGGCCAGCAGGTGCAGCCGCCACAGCAGCGCCGACGCATCGACGTGCTGCAGCGTGATTTGCGCGGGGTCGGCCTTCAGGTGCGCGTCGAACAGACGCAGCGCCTCAGTGTGGTCGAGCGCTTCGAGCGCGAACAGCGCCTGGTGCCAGCCGAGGTGGCTCGCGAATCCGTTGCCTTCGGCCCAGTCGCCGTGCCACTGCGTCATCCACGCGCCGCCTTCTTCGTGGCGACCCTGCATCTCCATCACATGCGCGACGGCGTGGATCG
Source organism: Rhizobacter sp. (assembly GCA_031363645.1). GTDB lineage: Bacteria > Pseudomonadota > Gammaproteobacteria > Burkholderiales > Burkholderiaceae_C > LMDS01. The sequence continues at coordinate 11,999 of JANLUW010000056.1, forward strand.
CCCACGGCACTTTCGCGCTGCCGCTCAGTGCGCGCCGGCCGGTCTCTTCGGCCTGCGCGTAGAGCTGGCACTCCTCCAGCCCGAACGCGTATTGGCCGAGCACGTAAGGCTGCAGCGCATCGGCTTCGCTCCACTCGGGCAGCACGCGGGCGACGCGCTGGCGCAGATTCGTCGTATCGCCGCGGTAGAAGTCGAACAGGTGCGCCCACTGCAGCGCGAGCGCGTCGCGCGGGTGCGTCAGCAGGATCGCCTCCCACTCGCGGCAGGCGCCGTGCCAGTCGCCGGCGAGCAGCGTGTGCAGCGCGACCAGGTGATCGCGTTCGCGGTGGTTGGCGCGCGCGATCATCGGCTCGATGCGGTCGAGCAGCGCGCGGGCCTCGGGCGCGAGCGCGGGCTCGGTGAGGCTGAGCAAGAAACCGGCATGCATCAGCAGCGGAAGCGGCCACTGCGGATCGGCGGCGTGCGCTTCGGCGAGGTCGTCGATGGGCGTGCCGTAGAACGACATCATTCGCCACAACG
>JANLUW010000096.1:0-12015 GCA_031363645.1 Rhizobacter sp.
GACATGAGCTTCTTCGACACGATGAGCCAGCGCCTCGGCGCACCGGGCCAGTTCGCGCAGGCCTACGTGATCGCGCACGAGGTCGGCCACCACGTGCAAAACCTGCTCGGCATCAGCGACAAGGTCGACGCCGCGCGCCGCCGCGGCAGCGAGGCTCAGGGCAACGCGATGAGCGTGCGGCTCGAGTTGCAGGCCGATTGCTTCGCCGGTGTCTGGGCCAAGCGTTCCGAAGAAGCCAAAGCGTGGCTCGAGTCCGGCGACATCGAAAGCGCGCTGAACGCGGCCTCGCAGATCGGCGACGACACGCTGCAGCGCAAGTCGCGCGGCCAGGTCGTGCCCGAGAGCTTCACGCACGGGACGAGCGCGCAGCGCGTTGGCTGGTTCAAGCGTGGTTTCGAGGGCGGCAGCCCCGATCAGTGCAACACCTTCGAGGCGCGCCAACTCTGACGGTCGACCTGAACGGCGATCAACGAAGGGCGGTGATCCAGTCGCAGCGCAGGCGGCGCTTGTTGTGCAACCTGCGCCGCACGGCGACATAGCAGCCCGGCAGAAACAGCACGCTCAGGCAGCCGAGTTCGGCCCAGCCGAGGTGCAACAAGAACGCGGTCGGTGCGCCGACCCAACCCAGCAGCCAGACCGTCAGCACCGCGTCCCAGAGCGCGCGCTCGACCGGGTGCCGGTGGCCCTGGCGCAGATGCCACATCCGGAGCTCCTGATATTGCTGCAACTTCATCGAAGCCTCCGATGCGTTTCACCTCGCCGGCTTCAATGTAGCGCTATCGAGCGCGCAGCGCTGCCGCCGCGGCGAAGCTCAATGCGATCAGCGGCAGCCCGACGCCGAACGCCCAGCGGATGCCGAAAGCCTGCGCCACCTGGCCCAGCAGCGGCGGCCCGAGCAAGAACGCGACGAAAGCGAATTGCGCCAGCGCCGCCACATTGGTCGCCGGCGCACGGTCGGTGCGCTGCGCGGCCGCCGACATCGCAAGCGGAAAGATCGCACTCGTGCCCACGCCGATCAGCCCGAAACCGAGCAGCGCGACTCCCGTGGCCGGTGCGGTGAACACCAGCAGCGTGCCCATGCCCAGCACGCCGAGCAGCACACGCGCCACCGCGACCGGCTGGTGTTTTTCGACGAAGCGATCGGCAAAGAAACGAGCGACCGCCTGCGCGCCCGCGCCGACCGCGACCGCGAGGCCGGCGAGAAACGGTGCGGCGCCGAACACGTCGCGCATGTAGATCGCCGACCAATCTGCACCGGCGCCTTCGAGCACCATCGCCGAGAGCGTCACCGCGACCAACAGCATCACGCCAAAGGTCGGCCGCGCGAAGTGGACGGCAGCGGGCGCGCCGGCGGTCGTGTCGCGGTGCGGAGCGGCATCGAAGCGGCCGAGCAGCAACGCCAGGCCGACCCATTCGATCGGCGCGACGAGCGCGAGGTGCATCTGCGGCGAAACGCCGAGCTGCGACATTGCCGCGCCGACCAGCCCGGCGACGAAAAAACCCAGGCTCCAGAAGCCGTGCGCCCGGTTCATGAAGCGCGTGCCGGTCTGGTGTTCGACGCGGTCGGCCTCCAGGTTCACGACGATCTCGACTGCGCCGATGCACAGGCCCGCCGGCAGCAGCAGGATGAACAGCATCGCCGAGCCGCTGGCGTGCGCAGCCGCCGCGTAGAACACCGGCAGCAACGCCATCAACCCGAGCAGCGCACGGCGGTGGCCGATGCGTTCGAGCAGGCGGCCGCCGAAGGTCAGCGACACCATCGTGCCGCAGGCCGTACCGATCAGCGCGAGGCCGAACGCACCTTCGGCCACGCCGAGCGCGCGCTGAATCTCCGGCAGCCGCGGGAAGATGCCGCCCATCGCGAACGCGTAAAGAAAGAACGCCGCGTACACGCGCCACGCGAGCGGCAACTCCAAGCCGAGGCGCCTCACCGTGGCGGCGCTCAACTCGCCGAAGTGCCAATCGCGGTGCTCAGCGCGGCGCCCGGCACCGTTCCTGGCAACAGGATGCCGCGGTCGACAGTGCGGATGTCGGTGTGGCCGCAAAACGCCATCGTGATGTCAAGTTCCTTGGCGATGATCTCGAGCGCTTGGGTCACGCCGGCTTCGCCCATCGCACCGAGGCCGTAGAGGAACGAGCGGCCGATCAACGTGCCCCGGGCGCCGAGCGCAACGGCCTTCAGCACGTCTTGGCCGGAGCGGATGCCACCGTCCATCCAGACCTCGATCGCCTTGCCGACTGCCTGAACGATCGCCGGCAGCGCTTCGATCGACGACGGCGCGCCGTCGAGCTGGCGGCCGCCGTGGTTCGAGACGACCATCGCGTCGGCACCGCTCGCGGCGGCCAGGCGCGCGTCTTCGGCGTCCATGATGCCCTTCAAGATCAGCTTGCCGCCCCAGCGTTTTTTGATCCACTCAACGTCGTTCCAGTCGAGCTTGGGATCGAACTGCTCTCGGGTCCAGGTGCTCAGCGAGCTCATGTCGCTCACGCCTTTGGCGTGGCCGATCAGGTTGCCGAAACCGTGCCGCCTCGTACGCGCCATGCCCAGGCACCAGCGCGGCTTGGTCATCAGGTTCAGGATGTTCGCGAGCGTCGGCTTCGGCGGTGCGGTCAGGCCGTTCTTGATGTCTTTGTGGCGCTGGCCGAGCACTTGCAAATCGAGCGTGAGCATCAGCGCGCTGACGCCTGCGGCCTTGGCGCGGTCCATCAGGCGGTCCATGAAATCGCGGTCGCGCATCCAATAGAGCTGGAACCAGAATGGCGCGCGCGTGGCCGTGGCGATGTCCTCGATCGAGCAGATGCTCATCGTGCTCAACGTGAATGGAATGCCGAATTTTTTCGCGGCGATCGCGCCCAGCATCTCGCCGTCGGCGTGCTGCATGCCGGTCATGCCGGTGGGCGCGATCGCGACCGGCATGGCGCAGTCGAAGCCCGCCATCTGCGTGCGCAGCGTGCGGCCTTCCATGTTGACGGCCACGCGTTGGCGCAGCTTGATCTTTGCGAAGTCACTCTCGTTCGCGCGGTAGGTGCCTTCGGTCCAGGAGCCCGAGTCGGCGTAGTCGTAGAACATGCGCGGTACGCGCTTTTCGGCGAGCGCACGCAGGTCTTCGATGTTGGTAATCACGGGCATGGGCGGGGTCCGGGTTGGAGGTTCTGTCGCCATACTAAGGGCGCCCGGCCCGATCGCTGACTGCTCAGGGCGAGTTGACGATCTCGCGGTGCATCGGCGCGAGGCGCGCCAGCAACTTGTTCTGCGTGGCGAACGGAATGGCTTGCGCGTCCATGCTCAGCTGCAGCACCTCGACCATCGCGTTGAAGTTGCTTTTCGTGATGTCCTGGCCGCTGTGCACCGTCTTCATGTCCTTGCCCTTGAGCTTGCAAGGACCACCCGAGACTTCGCAGAACTGCGCGACCAGCTGCGTCTTCAAGTTGTCTTGGTCGGCGTCTTTGAAAAATGGGTTCAGGCGCGGGTCGGTGATCAGGCGGGCCACCAAGTCGTCGACCAGCTCGACGAGGCCGCGCTGACCGCCGAGCTGCTGGTAGAGCGCGTCGTTCGTCGCCGATGTCGTCGACGATGTCAGCGCGGCCGTTTGCACGGTCTGCGCGAATGCGGCGCCGGTGGCGAGCACGGCAACGAGGAAGGTGTGTTGGATGAACTTCATGGTACCGACGCGGTGCGCGAGTTAGTAGGCGAGCTGGACCGACACGTAGCCGCCGGTCTGGTGCACGTGGCCGACGATGTTGCCGAGATCGACATACGCGGCGGTGATCGAGATGTGTTTGCTCGGCGCCCAGGCGATGAAAAGGTCTTTCCAGGCCTGCTCTTTGAAAGCCGCGCCGGCGAACGCGAGGTTGTCGGGTTTGAACCGGTATTCGGCGCCGACAGCCAGGTTTTTGCGCAGCAGCCACGCGACCGACACCTCGGGCTCGACGCTGTAGCCGCTTTTGTCGGCCGAGCCGAAGCCGAGCAAGCCGTTCTGGTTCGCCTTCGTCGCGCGCAGCGTGCCGTTGACGAGGATGCCTTGGGCGAGAAACAGCTTGGTCGCGCAGATGTAGAAATCGACGCCGTCGCGTTTGGCCGAGACCGAATCGAGCACGCCGCCGACCGCCGGGCCGGGGTTCACGCGCTTGAACTCGGCACCGACCGCGATTTGCGGCATCCACGTGTCGGCGTCGAGCACGGCATCACCGGCGACCTTGGCCTTGATGCCGACGGTGTCGAGCGCGAGCGTGGTGTCGGCTACGATGACGCTGGCGTTGAACGCCTGACGTGCAATCGAAACTTCGATGCGGTCTTTGAAGCCGATGGCCGCGCCGTAGGTCGTGAGGCCGTAGTCCTGCGTGCTCACGCGGGTGATGAACGCGGTCGCGCCGATCTCGCCGCTGGTCGCGTAGCTGCCGATCACGGCCCACGGCGTGAGCCCGCCGCCGGCCGCGCCGTCGATGCTGGTGACGCCACCGGTCAGCAGCAGCTTGCCGTTGCCGTCGCCGGGTGGAAAAGTCTGCGCCTGGGCCGAGGCGGCGACCAGCGCAGCGCAGATGGCTGCCATTCGCAGCGGTGAAACGTGTGTCTTCATGCAGCGACGTTACGTGAGTTGATCGGCCGTCGATGCGCGCAAAAAAAGGCGTTTTCCGGACAAATGGCGCAGCGCCGTGAATCTCCGCACGGTTGTGCACCGTCGCGCTCAGGCCGCGCCGAAATCAGGCCAGCGGAGGCGTGTCGAACAGCGGCAGGTTGTAGCTGGCCGGCGGCTCGCGCACCGCGAGCACGGTGGCGCCGGATGCGCCGGTGTGCAGCGGCGCGACCAGCTCGGCCAGCGTGGCGAGTGCGCCGGCGCGCACGCCGAGCAGGCGCAGTCGCCGGCTCAGGTCGACGCGCTTGAGGCACTCACCGGCCGCGCGGCGGATCGTCTTCGCGTCCATCGTGTGCGCCGGCAGGCTGAGGTCACGCGTGATGATTTTGAAATCGTCGAAGCGCAGCTTGATGCCGATCGTGCGGCTCGCGTAACCCTTGCGGGCGAGGTCGTCGGCGAGCTTGACGCACAGCTCGGTAAAGATATCGCCGAGCGCGGCGCGGTCGCGCACGGCGTGCAGGTCGCGCTCGAAGGTGGTTTCGCGGCTGATCGATTTCGGCTCGCTGAAGGTGACCACGGGTCGATCGTCGCGCCCGTGAGATGCGTCGTGCAGCCAGGCACCGTAGCTGTTGCCGAAGTGCTCGATCAGCCACTGCGGCTCGGCAGCGGCGATGTCGCCGACCGTGTGCAGGCCGAAGGTCGCCAGCTTTTCACTCGCCTTCGGCCCGATGCCGTTGACCTTTTTCGCGGCCAGCGGCCAGATGCGCGTGGCGATGTCATCGGCCCCGAGCAAGGTCAGGCCGTTCGGTTTGTCGAGCTCCGAAGCCAGCTTCGAAAGCAGTTTGTTCGACGTCACGCCGATCGAGCAGGTCAGGCCGCCGGTGGCGTCGAAGACCGCGTCTTTGAACTGCTGCGCCAGCGCGCGGCCGGCATCGAGTTGCGCGCCGGGGAGGTCGGTCAGGTCGATGTAGATCTCGTCGATGCCGCGGTCTTCGACGATCGGCGCCACCGCACGCACAGCGGCCTTGAAGAGACGTGAGTAGTGGCGGTATTGCTCGAAGTCGACCGGCAGCAGCACGGCATCCGGTGCAAGCTTGGCGGCCTTCATCGTGCCCATCGCCGAGAACACGCCGAGCGCGCGCGCCTCGTACGTGCTGGTCATGATCACGCCGCGGCCGGTGTAGTTGCGCAGCAGCGAGTAGGTGCGCGTGCCGTCCGCCTGGGAGGCGGGCTGATGCCGGCGCCCGCCGCCGATCACCACCGCGCGGCCGCGCAAGTCGGGGTAGCGCAGCAGCTCGACCGAGGCGTAGAACGCGTCCATGTCGAGGTGGGCGATGAGGCGAGGCATGGGGACGGATTGTGAGGCGAAGCTGTGATTTTGCACAGTGTCGAGGTGCATGCGGGCGCGGGGCTCGGCACTCGGCTGCGATGCCACAATTCCACACTCGGCATTGCCTGCCGCAGGAGTCGCCGGTGCAAGCAGTGGAGATCGCGAACGTCGACACCCCGCAGATGCGCCGTGCCGGCAAAGACCTGCTCTCACTCGCGCTGATGGATGCGCGCAACCACAGCCTGCGCTGGGCGGCGGCCTTCGAGGGCTCCAAGGCCAGTGCGGCGCCGGTGCTGTGGCAACTCGGCCGGCTCGGCTGGTTTCAGGAATACTGGATCGCCCGCAACATGCAGCGCCAGCGCGGTGAGCGCTGCGATGCGGCACGCCCCAAGCTGGCGTCGATCCTGCCCGATGCCGATGCGCTGTTCGAGACGCCGGGCACCGCGCCGATGATCGACTTGCAGACGATTCGGCAGTACCTCGTGGACACGCTCGAGACCACGCTCGAATTGCTGGAGGCCGCGGCGGAAGATGACGCCGCGCTGTACTTCTATCGCCTTGCGCTGCTGCGCGAAGACGCTTGCGTCGAGCGCTTCGCGGTGGTCTCGCAATCGCTGGGTTTCGACACCGGCCTGCGCGCACCGTTGATCACGCGGCCGACGCGCCCGCCGCTGCTGTTCCCGGCCACGCGAACCCAGCTCGGCAGCGCGCCCGGCGGCTTCGTGCCCGACCGCGAAAAGTGGACGCACGAAATCGCACTGCCCGAGTTCGAGATCGATTCGCAGCCGGTTGGTTGGGCGCAGTACACCGAATTCGTCGAAGACGGCGGCTACGACGACCGGCGCCATTGGGCCGAGGCGGGCTGGGCTTGGGTACAGGGAATGGAGCTAGGACAAGGCCGGCGCACGCCGCGCTACGTCGACCAGATGCGCCAAGGCGTCCTGCAGCAGCGCTTCGGCAAACTTGTGCGCGTGCCGCTCGCGCAACCCGTGATGCATGTGAGCTGGTTCGAAGCCGATGCCTGGTGCCGCTGGGCCGGCCGGCGCCTGCCCGGTGAGGCCGAGTGGGAGGCCGCGGCGCTGCAAGGCGCGACGCGTGGCTTTCGTTGGGGTGACGTGCGCGAGTGGACGGCCGGCACGTTGCGGCCGTATCCGGGCGCGCCGGTTTCGGCGTCGCCCGGCCAATGGGAGCTTGCTGCGACGCAACCGCGCCGCGTGCTCCGCGGCGCCTCGTTTGTGACCCGGGGTCGGCTGCGCAGCGAGTCCGCGCGCCACGCTGAGATACCCGACTTCGATGCAGGCTTCTGCGGCTTCAGGAGCTGCGCGATCTGACGCCAGTCGTGAGCCCGATGGCCTCCTAGGGAAAGCCCGGCCTGTGTTTCCGCGAGGTGTGCTCGAACAATGTGGCGAGCGTAGTTCGAGCACGACCTATTCCGCGATTCCCCCCAGGAGGCAAAGCATGACCGTTCCCATTTCCGTACCGATGTCGCTGACCGTCAACGGCAAGGCCGTCAACGTCAACGTCGATCCGCGAACGCTGCTGGTGCAGTTGCTGCGCGAGAATTTGCAATTGACCGGCACGCACGTCGGCTGCGACACCGCTCAGTGCGGCGCGTGCACCGTGCACCTCAACGGCCGCGCGGTGAAGTCGTGCTCGATGCTCGCCGTGCAGGCGCAGGGCGCGACCGTGATGACAATCGAGGGCCTGGCCCAAAACGGAACAATGCACCCGATGCAGGAAGCCTTTCGCGAGTGCCACGGCCTGCAGTGCGGCTTTTGTACACCGGGCATGGTGATGTCGGCAGTGCAACTGCTGGCCGACAACCCGAAGGCCACCGAAGCCGAGATTCGCGAGGACCTCGACGGCAACATCTGCCGCTGCACCGGCTATCAAAACATCGTCAAGTCGATCCAGTTTTGCCAGTCGGGGGCGAAGGCCTCGATGGCCGCTTGAAGGAGCATCTCCATGACCGACCTTTCCAACCCCCCGCAAGCCGCACTCGGCCCGATCGGCCAGCCGATCAAGCGCCGTGAAGACGCCCGTTTCCTGACCGGCGCCGGCCAATACACCGACGACGTCGTGATGCACGGCCAGACCTATGCCGCATTCCTGCGCTCGCCGCATGCGCACGCGCGCATCAGCTCGATCAAGCTCGCTGCGGCCCTGGCCGCGCCCGGCGTGATCCGCATCTTCACCGGGCAAGACCTGGCCGATGCCAAGGTCGGTGGCCTGCCGTGCGGCTGGCTGATCCACAGCAAGGACGGCTCGCCGATGAAGGAGCCGCCGCACCCGGTGCTGGCGATCGGCAAGGTGCGCCACGTGGGCGACCAGGTCGCGATGGTCGTGGCGGAAACGCTGCTGCAGGCGAAGGATGCGTGCGAGTTGATCGAGGTCGATTACGAAGAATTGCCCGCCGTCATCGACATCACAAAAGCGCATGGCCACAAAGGTTCGGTGCATGACGACGTGGCCGACAACGTCTGCTACGACTGGGGCCACGGCAACAAGGAAGCGACCGACGCGGCCTTCGCGACGGCGGCCCATGTGAGCACACTCGACATCGTCAACAACCGGCTGATCCCGAACGCGATGGAGCCGCGGGCTGCGAACGCGAGCTACACCAAGCACGACGAGAGCTACACGCTGTACGTCGCCAACCAGAACCCGCACGTCGAGCGGCTGTTGATGTGCGCCTTCGAGCTCGGCCTGCCCGAATCGAAAGTGCGCGTGATCGCACCCGATGTTGGCGGCGGCTTTGGCTCGAAGATTTTTCTGTACGCCGAAGAGACCGCACTCGTCTGGGCCAGCAAGCATGTCGGCCGGCCGATCAAGTGGACCTCCGACCGCAGCGAAGCCTTTTTGACCGACGCGCACGGCCGCGACCACGCCACCAAGGTTGAGCTCGCGCTCGACGCGAAGGGCATGTTCCTCGCGATGCGCGTGAAGACCATCGCCAACATGGGCGCCTACCTGTCGACCTTCGCGTCGAGCGTGCCGACCATCCTGTACGCGACGCTGTTGTCGGGTCAGTACAAGACACCGGCGATCTACGCTGAAGTGAAGGCGGTGTTCACCAACACTGCACCGGTCGACGCCTACCGCGGCGCCGGACGGCCCGAGGCCACGTACGTCGTCGAGCGCATCGTCGAGCAGGCCGCGCGTGACCTGAAGATGGACCCGGCGGTGATCCGGCGCCAGAACTTCGTCACCGAATTTCCGTTCGCCTCGCCCGTCGGACTGACCTACGACACCGGCAACTTCAACGCGCTGCTCGACCGCGCGACCGAAATGGCCGACGTGGCCGGCTTCGCCAAACGGCGTGCGGCATCAGAGGCCAAGGGCATGAAGCGCGGCATGGGCTACAGCTGCTACATCGAGGCCTGCGGGCTGGCGCCGAGCAACGTCGCCGGTGCGCTCGGCGCACGCGCGGGCCTGTTCGAGGCCGGTGAAGTGCGCGTGCACCCGACCGGCACCGTGACCGTCTTCACCGGCTCGCACAGCCACGGTCAAGGCCACGAGACCACGTTTGCGCAGATCGTCGCGGCCAAGCTCGGCATCCCGGTCGAGAACGTCGAGATCGTGCACGGCGACACCGGTCGCGTGCCGTTCGGCATGGGCACCTACGGCAGCCGCTCGCTCGCGGTCGGCGGCTCGGCGATCGTCAAGGCGGTCGACAAGGTCATCGCCAAGGGCAAGAAGATCGCAGCGCATTTGCTCGAGGCAGCCGACACCGACATCGAGTTCGAGAACGGCGTGTTCAAGGTCGCTGGCACCGACAAATCGGTGCCGTTCGGCAGCGTCTCGTTGACGGCTTACGTGCCGCACAACTACCCGCTCGACAAGCTGGAACCGGGCCTGAACGAGAACGCGTTCTACGACCCGACCAACTTTACGTATCCGTCCGGCACCTACATCTGCGAGGTCGAGGTCGATCCGGAAACCGGCAAGGTGCAGATCGAGCAGTTCATCGCGGTCGACGACTTCGGCAACATCATCAACCCGATGATCGTCGAGGGCCAGGTGCAGGGCGGCATCGCGCAGGGGCTCGGCCAGGCGATGATGGAAGGCGCGGCCTACGACCCCGAATCGGGCCAGTTGCTCACCGGCTCGTACATGGATTACGCGATGCCGCGGGCGAGTGACATCCCGAACTTTTCGATCGGCAACTGCGTGACCGCGTGCACCCACAACCCGCTCGGCGTCAAAGGCTGCGGCGAGGCCGGCGCGATCGGCTCGCCGCCGGCGTACATCAACGCACTGACCGATGCGCTCGGCATCCGCGAGATCGCGATGCCGGCGACGGTAGAGCGCGTCTGGCGCGCCGCCAACCACGTCGCCTGACCGTCCAGCACAAGGAGAACATCCCCATGTACGCATTCGACTACAAACGCCCGGCCAGCGTCGCCGAAGCCAAGGCCGCACTCGGCGCCGAGGCGCGCTATCTCGCCGGCGGCCAAAGTCTGATCCAGGCGATGAAGCTGCGGCTGTCGCAAAGCGACACGCTCGTCGACCTCGGCGGCATCAAAGATCTGCAGACGATCCGCATGGACGGCGCCAACCTCGTGATCGGCGCGATGGTGACGCACGCTGCAGTGGGCGCTTCGGCCGAGGTCAGAAAAGCAAACCCGGCGCTCGCCGATCTCGCTGCCGGCATCGGCGACCCGATGGTGCGCAACATGGGCACGATCGGCGGCTCGATCGCCAACGCCGACCCGGCCGCGTGCTATCCGGCCGGGGTGCTCGCGCTGAACGCGACCGTGCACACCAACCAGCGCGCGATTCCCGCCGACGCGTTCTTCACCGGCCTGTACGAGACGGCGCTGCAATCGGGCGAGATGATCACGGCCGTTAGTTTCCCGCCGGTTCAGAAAGCGGCCTACATCAAGTACAAGCAGCCGGCCTCGCGCTTCGCGCTGATCGGCGTGTGTGTCGCGCAGACGAGCAGCGGCGTGCGCGTGGCCGTGACCGGCGCGAAGGGCAACGTCTTCCGCGCGACCGCGATCGAGGCGACGCTGGCAAAGAGCTTCACGCCCGAGGCCGCGAAAGGCGTGAGGATGCCGACGACCGACATCAACAGCGACATGCACGGCACCGCCGAGTACCGCGCCGCGATGATCAGCGTGATGGCCTCGCGCGCGGTGGCCGCCGCGCTGGCTCGATGACCCGCGCTGAATGACGACGGCACTCGCGTTGCCTGAATCGGTCGACGCGGTCGTCGCACTGCTGGCCACGAAAAACTACGTCTGCGATCGGCGCCTCGCGACCGCGCTGTTCCTCAGCCTCAAGCTTGGCCGACCGCTGTTCCTCGAAGGCGAGCCCGGCGTCGGCAAGACCGAGCTGGCGAAGGCATTGGCCGCCGCGTTGTCGACCACATTGCTGCGCGTGCAGTGCTACGAAGGCCTCGACATCGCGCAGACCGCCTACGAATGGAACGTCGCGCGCCAGATGGTCGAAATTCGCATCGCCGAAGCTACACATGCGCTGGTGGGCGAGGCCGACCGCGAACGGCTCACGCACAGCCTGTACTCGCGCAGCATGCTGATCGAGCGCCCGCTGTTGCAAGCGTTGACCCAATCGCAATCGCCGGTTCTGCTGATCGACGAACTCGACCGCGCCGACGAACCCTTCGACGCCTTTCTGCTCGAAGTGCTGGCCGAGAACCAACTGACAATTCCCGAGTTCGGCACCATCAAGGCCGAGGCACCGCCGATCACGATCATCACCAGCAACCGGACGCGTGAAATTCACGACGCGCTCAAGCGCCGCTGCCTGTACCACTGGGTCGATTTCCCGACGGTCGAGCGCGAGCTCGAGATCGTGCGGCTGAAAGCGCCGGGCGCGGCCGATCGGCTCACCATTCAAGTCGTCGAGTTCGTGCAGCGCATGCGCAAGCTCGACCTGTTCAAGGCGCCCGGCGTGGCCGAGACGATCGACTGGGTCAACGCGCTGGTCGCGCTCAACGCGATCCGCCTCGACCCCGCGACCGTGCACGACACGCTCGGCGTACTGCTGAAGTACCAAGACGACATCGTCAAGCTGCAGAGCGGCGACATGGCGAAGTTGCTCGACGAATTGAAGGCGCGCGCCTTGATCGACTGACACTCGATTGAA
>JANLUW010000125.1:0-23296 GCA_031363645.1 Rhizobacter sp.
TGCTGGCGTTGCTGGCGTTGCTGGCGTTAGAGCGTCCATCCTTTGGACGAGTAGCAAAGAGGAGGTTCGGGGGAGAGAACGCCCTGTGGATAAGTTCGTGGCCATCGCCCGCGCCCCGGTACCATCGAGGGATGCCGAAAGTCTCGGCTACAAAGCCCGACCACTGGCGGACGCTCGACTCCGTCCATGTACTGGGCCGCCTCGCAGAGCACGCGAAGAGCGATGTCACGTTCTCTAGCAGGAAGAACCCGGCGACATCGCGCTGGCACTCGAGCGTTGGCGGCGAGCACTTCGAGCTTTTGTGCACAGGGCCAAAGTTCTGGGACTGTCGAGCCAACAAAGGTGGCGGGGGCGCCATCTACCTCGTGATGCACTTGAAAGGCATCGAATTTAGAGCGGCAACGCAGCTTTTGGACCAGATAGGCATCTAGCTACTAGGCTGGCCCAAGACGAATCCAGGCCGGCCGCGGAGCTCACTCTGGCGGCTTGGCCCGTGATGGCAGATGGCAGATGCAGCAGGCGGCAACAAACATAGATCGCTCCTTCCGGGTCCGCGATTGCTCGTGGCGCAGCTCCTCTGCCAGCTGGCTGCGGCCATCCAAGGATCTGTCGCGCTAAGCGCTCCCTCGAAGGCGAGCAGTTTCCCTGGCGCGACCCCTCCAAGGTCACGGCTAGGCGGCAGATATTCAGCAGCGCGATGTTCCGCTGACCTCGCTCGATTCCACCCAGATGTCTCCTCGCAAGACCACTTTGCAATGCGAGCTGCTCCTGCGACAGGCCTTTGCCTTTGCAGTTAAAGCAGACCTTCCCTAGCATCGCGAGGCGTGCCAAACGTACGCGCACATCAACGACCGACCAGGAGACCTCGATGACGATTCGCATCAACGTGAATGGCAAAACGGTGGAGGTGAAGACCGAGGCCGACACGCCTTTGCTCTGAGTGATCCGTGACGAGATCGGCCTGACCGGCACCAAGTTCGGTTGCGGCATGGCACAGTGCGGCGCCTGCACCGTGCACCTCGACGGCGTGCCGGTGCGCTCGTGCTCGACACCGGTTTCCGCCGCTGCCGGAAAGAAGGTCTCGACGATCGAAAGCTTGTCGGCCGATAACTCGCATCCGCTGCAAAAAGCCTGGATCGCACACGACGTGCCGCAGTGCGGCTACTGCCAGTCAGGCCAGTTGATGAGCGCAGCCGCGCTGCTCAATTCGAACAAGAACCCGAGCGATGCCGACATCGATGCCGCGATGAGCGGCAACATCTGCCGCTGCGGCACCTACGGGCGCATCAAGGCGGCGATCAAGACCGCTGCGACAGACATGCAAAAAGCCTGAACGGAGCCACCATGAACACCATCAACAAGTCCGAAATCGTTGCGCTCGCTTCGAGTCATTCATCGGGTGTGTCGCGCCGATCGTTCCTGGCCACCTCGGCCGTCGCGTCAGGCGGGCTGATGCTCGGCATCGCGCTGCCCGGCGCCGTGAGCGAGGCGCAGGCGGCCGGCACGCTGCACACGCCGAACGCGTGGGCGCACATCGCCGACGACAACACGATCACGCTGCTCTCGGCGCGCTCCGAGATGGGGCAGGGCGTCTACACCTCGATGCCGATGCTGATCGCCGAAGAATTGAACGTCGACATCCGCAAAATCAAGGTGGCGATCGCGCCGCCGAACGTTGCGCTCTACGGCAACGCGCTGCTCGGCGGCCCGCAACTCACCGGCGGCTCGACCTCGGTGCGCGACGGCTGGGAAAAGTTGCGTTTGGCCGGCGCACAAGTGCGCGAGATGCTGATCACCGCCGCGGCCGACCAATGGAAAGTCGATCGCTCGACGCTGCGCGCCGAGAACGGCATGGTGCTGGGCGCCAAGGGCAAAACGGCTACCTACGGCTCGCTCGCCGCGGCCGCCTCGAAGCTGCCGGTGCCCGAGAAGGTCGCGCTGAAAGACCCGAAAGACTTCACCATCGTCGGCAAGCGCACTAAGCGGCTCGACACGCCGGCCAAGATCAACGGCACGGCCGAATTCGGCATCGACGTGAAGCTGCCGGGCATGGTCCACGCGTCGATCGAGATGTGCCCGGTGATCGGCGGCACGGTCAAAAGTTTCGATGCCACCAAGGCCCGAGCGATGCCCGGTGTCATCGACGTGGTGCAGATCCCCGACGGCGTCGCGATCGTCGCCGACACCTGGTGGCACGCGAAGAACGCGCGTCAAGGCCTGACCGTGGTCTGGGACGAAGGCGCAGGCGCCACGCTCGACGACAAGACCATGCTCGCGGGCATCCGCACGGGCTCGGCCACCGACAAGGTCATACCGATGAAAGCGGTAGGCGATGCCGATGCGGTGATCCGCAACAGCGCGAAGGTCGTGCGCGCCGAGTACACGATGCCGCTGCTCGCGCACGCACCGCTCGAGCCGATGACATTCACCGCGCATTTTCACGACAACAAGGTCGATTTGATCGGCCCGACCCAGTGGCAAGACGCGGCGCAAAGCTGTAGTCGCGAAAACGCTCGGCGTGAAGCCCGAAGACGTGACCCTTCGCACCACCTTCCTCGGCGGCGGCTTCGGCCGGCGCATCGACATCGACTACATCATCCAGGCGGCGCAGATCTCCAAGGCCGTCAACAAGCCGGTCAAGTTGCTGTGGACGCGCGAAGACGACATGACGCACGACTTCTACCGGCCGCAGTCGGTGCACACGCTGGCCGCCGGCCTCGGCGAGAACGGCAAGCCCACGGCGATGAGCTTCAAGATGGTTTCGCAATCGGTGACCGGCCGTGTCTTCGGCTTGCCTGCCGATGTGCAAGACCCGTTGATGACCGAGGCGGCGGTCGCGGCCTACGAGATCCCTGCGACCAAACATGAGATGGTCAAGCACGACGCGGGCTTGCGCGTGGGCTACTGGCGCTCGGTGAGCCACGCGCTGAACGCGTTCGCGAACGAGAGTTTCAT
The DNA here is from genome assembly GCA_031363645.1 of Rhizobacter sp. Taxonomy (GTDB): domain Bacteria; phylum Pseudomonadota; class Gammaproteobacteria; order Burkholderiales; family Burkholderiaceae_C; genus LMDS01. Next base: position 2,956 of record JANLUW010000125.1, read on the forward strand.
CGACGAATTGGCCGCGGCTGCGAAGCAGGATCCCTACGCCTACCGCATGTCGCTGCTCGGCAGCCAGCCACGCTTCGCCAACGTTTTGAAAATGGCCGCCGACAAGGCCGGTTGGGGCACGCCGCCGGCAGCAGGCCGCTTTCGCGGCATCGCGCTCATGGAGGGCTACGACACCTACATGGCGCAGGTGGCCGAGATCTCGATGAAGGACGGCGCGCCGGTCGTACACAAGGTGACGGTCGTGGCCGACCTCGGCCGCATGGTCAACCCCGACACGGTCGAAGCGCAGATCCAGTCGAGCATCGTGTTCGGGCTGACGGCGGCGCTCTACGGCGACATCACGCTCGTGCCGAGCACCGAGAAACCCGGCGGCATCGGCGAGCCGGCCACCTCGCTGATCGGGCCGGCAGTCGCGAACGCGATGTTCGCGGCAACTGGCAAACGGCTGCGCAAGATGCCCCTCACGCAGGCGAACATCGCCAGCGCTTGACGGCAACGCCCTCCGCAGCGAACTCGCCGCGGAGGGTTCTTCTCGTCACCCAGCCGCGGCCGCCAGCGCCGCGTTGAAGGTCGCGCTCGGTCGCATCACCGCGGCGCACTTCTCGGCGTCGACGAGGTAGTAGCCGCCGATGTCGGCCGGCTGGCCTTGCACCGCCGCGAGCTCGGCGACGATGGTCTGCTCGTTCGCGGCCAGCGACTTCGCGAGTGGTGCGAAACGGGCCTGCAGTGCCACGTCGTCGGTCTGTGCGGCCAGCTCTTCGGCCCAGTACATCGCAAGGTAGAACTGGCTGCCGCGGTTGTCGAGTTCGCCGGTCTTGGGTGAGGGCGACTTGTTGTTGTCGAGCAGTTTGCCGGTGGCGGCGTCGAGCGTCTTCGCGAGCAGCTTGGCCTTCGCGTTGTCGGTCTTGATGCCGAGCTCTTCGAGCGAAACGGCCAGCGCCAAAAACTCGCCGAGCGAATCCCAGCGCAGGTGGTTTTCTTCGACGAGCTGCTTCACGTGCTTCGGCGCCGAGCCGCCGGCACCGGTCTCGTACATGCCGCCGCCGGCCATCAACGGCACGATCGAGAGCATCTTCGCGCTGGTGCCGAGCTCCATGATCGGGAACAGGTCGGTCAGGTAGTCGCGCAGGATGTTGCCGGTGGCCGAAATGGTGTCTAGCCCGCGCACCACGCGCTCCAGGGTGTAGCGCATCGCGCGCACCTGCGACATGATTTGAATGTCGAGGCCGTTCGTGTCGTGGTCCTTCAGGCAGGTATGGACTTTCTCGATCAGCTCGTTCTCGTGCGGGCGGTACGGGTCGAGCCAGAAGATCACCGGCATGCCGGAGTTGCGCGCACGTGTGACGGCGAGCTTGACCCAGTCGCGGATCGGTGCATCTTTGACCTGGCACATGCGCCAGATGTCGCCGGCCTCCACGGTCTGCATTAGCAGCACTTCGCCGGTCACGAGGTCGACGATGCGGGCTTCGCCGGCCTCGGGCACCTCGAAGGTTTTGTCGTGCGAGCCGTACTCTTCGGCCTGCTGCGCCATCAGGCCGACGTTTGGCACCGTGCCCATGGTCACCGGATCGAAGTTGCCGTTGGTCTTGCAGAAGTTGATCATCTCCTGGTAGATGCGGGCGAACGTGCTCTCCGGGATCACCGCCTTGGTTTCCTTCGCGCGGCCATCGGCGCCGTACATCTTGCCGCCTATGCGAATCATCGCGGGCATCGAGGCGTCCACGATCACGTCGTTCGGCGCGTGCAGGTTGGTGATGCCCTTGGCCGAGTCGACCATCGCCAGCTCGGGCCGGTGCTCGTGGCAGGCGTGCAAATCCTTGATGATTTCTTCGCGTTTGGAGGTCGGCAAGCTCTCGATCTTGTCGTACAGGTTGACCATGCCGTTGTTGACGTTGACGCCGAGCTCGTCGAACAGCGCACCGTGCTTGGCGAACGCCTCTTTGTAGAAGATGCGCACCGCATGGCCGAACACGATCGGGTGCGAGACCTTCATCATCGTCGCCTTGACGTGCAATGAAAACATCACGCCGGTTTGGCGCGCGTCTTCCATCTCCTGCTCGTAGAACTGGAGCAGCGCCTTCTTGCTCATGAACATGCTGTCGATCACCTCACCGGCGAGCAGCGAGACCTTGGGCTTGAGCACGATGCTCGCGCCGGTTTTCGAGACGAGTTCCATCTTCACATCGCGCGCCCTGGCCGTCGTCATCGATTTTTCACCGTGATAAAAATCGCCGGTCTTCATCGTCGCCACATGGGTGCGCGAGGCTTGGCTCCATGCGCCCATCGCGTGCGGGTGCTTGCGGGCGAATTTTTTCACTGCGAGCGGCGCGCGGCGGTCGGAGTTGCCTTCGCGCAGCACCGGGTTCACGGCGCTGCCCAGCATCTTCGAGTAGCGGCCGCGGATCGCTTTTTCGGCATCGGTCTTCGGGCTCTCCGGAAAGTCGGGAATCTCGAATCCGCGGCCCTGCAACTCCTTGATCGCGCCGATCAGCTGGTGCTGCGAGGCGCTGATGTTGGGCAGCTTGATGATGTTGGTGTCGGGCTTCAACGTCAGTCGGCCGAGCTCGGCCAGGTTGTCGGGGCGCTTTTGCGCGTCGGTCAGGTGGTCGCTGAACTCGCCCAGCACACGTGCTGCGACAGAGATGTCGGTCTCGATGACCTCGATGCCGGCCGGCGACGTGAAGGCGCGAACGATGGGCAAAAAGGCGAAGGTCGCCAGCATCGGCGCCTCGTCGGTGAGCGTGTAGATGATCGTCGGCTTGGGGGTCGTCATGGACGGTTCTCGGTGGGGGAGTTGCCCCGAGTATCGGACCGCACAGGCGACAACCCTGCCGAGGTTTTCAGAAGGGGTCGGCTGCGGCCGCTGCTTCGCCAGCAGTCAGCCAGCGCGCGGCCGGCGCGCGGTGCAGCGAATCAGCCGTGCAGTCGACTGTGCCGCGGCACGCTGGCGAGCAGGAACTCCATCTGGTCGGCCAGGATGCGGCGGCCGCGCAGGATCATGTCTTCGTGCAAGTTGGGCACGTAGGGCAGGTACATCAGCGACATGCTCAATTCTTCGGGCAGGCGGTTGCCCTTGTGACCGTTGCACGGCCGGCATGCGGTGATGCAGTTCATCCAGGTGTCGACCCCGCCGCGCGAGGTCGGCACGATGTGCTCTCGGGTCAGGTCTTCGAGGTGAAAGCGGTGGCCGCAATACGCGCAAATGCCACGGTCACGCGCGAACAGCTTGGGGTTCGAGAGGGCAGGCGTCTGGCGCCAGGCCCGGCTCGGCACCGAGCCCTTGACCGCAATGATCGGGTGCACCTCGATGCGCGATTGCAACCCGGTGCGGCGCTGCATGCCGCCGCGCAGAACGAAGAAAGCATCACCCAAGGTCCATGACACGCCGTCACTCGCGTAAATCACCGCGGCTTCTTTCGCGGAGATCCAGGCTTGAGGCCGACCGGAAATGTCGAGTTGCAATACTTCCATGAGGTTTCGAGCGTAATGCATCAAGTGGGGTTTCCTCAACCCCTGATCATGCGCTTCGGCGCGCTGGGCCGCGCGCTGTCTCGAAATGGCACTCGCGCGGTGCCGGCGCAGTGTCGTCGATCACCCGGCGGCATCGGCGCGTCACGCTCAGGTGGGATACAAGCCGCGCTCGCGGGCCATCAACCGCGTCAGGCCGAGCAGGGCGCCGATATTGGGCATCGGGGTCCCGAGCTGCGTGCCGATCTCGTGAACGGCGCTCACCAGTGCGTCGATCTCCAGCGGCCGGCCGGCGAGCGAGTCTTGCAGCATCGAAGTCTTGAACGCGCCGAGCTGGCGCGCGATGGCCATGCGCTCCTCGCCCGACTGCGTGATCGCGCAACCGATCTGCGCACCGATGCGCCGCGCCTCTTCCATCGTACCGAGCATGAAAGCGAGCACCAATGGGTCGTCGATGATGTGGTGGCTCTCGGCGCCGGTCAGCGCCGAGACCGGGTTCATCGTCATGTTGCCCCAGAGCTTGAACCAGATGTCGTGCCGGATGTCGGTGCTGACTTCGGTGGTAAAGCCGCCGTTGCGCAGCGCGGCGGCGACCGTGTCGGCGCGGGCCGATGCACCGCCGGCCGGCTCGCCGACGATCAGCCGATCGCCGAAACCGTGCCTGATCAACCCGGGCTCGGGGCTCGAACAAGTCAGGTGCACGACGCAGCCGATCACGCGTTCGAGCGGTAGCAGCGCGCCGATGCGACCGCCGGGGTCGACGCTGGCGAGCGTGCGGTCGGCGAGCGAAACAGAAGCCGGTGCAGTTTGCAGAAACCACCAAGGCACGCCGTTCATCGCCGGCATCACGACCGTCTCGGGGCCGATCAATGGCTGCATCGACACCGCTGCAGCAGCCAGCGCCGGGCCTTTCAGCGCGGCGATCACCAGGTCTTGCGGGCCGAGCGTGGCAGCGTCGTCGGTGACGGCGATCTTCGCGATCGTCTCGTGCCCGCCCATCACCAGCCGCAGGCCGTGCTCGCGCACCGCGGCCAGTGGGGCGCCACGTGCGAGTGCGCTGAGCTCGTGGCCAGCCGCCGCCAACTTCGCCGCCATCAGCCCGCCGACGGCGCCGAGCCCCACCACTGCGATCTTCATTCGATGCACTCGGCGCGCTGGCCGTCCGTTAATTCGCGAGAGATGGTAGCAATCGCATGGGGGGCGAACGAGTCACGGGTAAACCCGTGGCTACAAGCGACGCAGCTTGCGTTCTAGGCGGCAGCGCCTAGAAAAAGTCCGGAAACCGCGGCCGGCGAAACACTGCGGTCATCCAATCGTCTGCAAAATAGAACGATCGTTCGTTTTAATATCCAGCCCGGCTGGCCGCCTCAAGTGACCGACTCCCCGACGCTTCTGACCGATTCGGCCCGCGATACCGCCGTCGCGCACGCCGCGCCTGCGCGCCCGTTGCTCAAAGGCCGCCAGACCCGCGCCGCGATCCTCGAAGCCGCGCTCGCGTTGGCGTCGCACATGGGGCTCGAGGGCCTGTCGATCGGCGCGTTGGCTGAAGTCACGCAAATGAGCAAGTCGGGCGTGTTCGCGCATTTCGGCTCGCGCGAGGAGCTGCAAATTTCGGTGGTGCGCGAGTACCACGCGAAGTTCGAGGCCGAGATTTTCGAGCCGTCGATCGCGGCCCCGCGCGGCCTGCCGCGGTTGCGCGCGATGTACGACCGCTGGTTCAAGCGCGTCTCGGTCGAGATCGACGCCGGCTGCATCTACATCAGCGGCGCCGTCGAGTTCGACGACCGGCCCGGCCCGGTGCGCGACGCGCTCGTCGCCATGGTTCAGACCTGGCACGAAGCGCTGGAGCGCGCCATCCGCATGTCGATCGACGAAGGCCACTTGAGGTCCGACACCGACCCGCAGCAAATGCTGTTCGAGGTGCACGGCCTGATCCTCGCGCTGCACCACGACGCGCGCTTCCTGCGCCGCCCCGGCGCCGATGCACGTGCGCGCGCCGGCTTCGAGAACGTGCTCTCCCACTACATCGCCGCGCCTGCCGCAAGTGCCGCCCCCGTGGCGCGCCGCAAGGGCAGCCCCGACTCACTCTGATTTCAACTTCCAGGAGTTTTCATGCCCCAGTACACGCCGCCCCTGCGCGACATGCAGTTCGTGATGCACGAGTTGCTCAACGTCGTCGACGAACTCAAGGCGCTGCCCAGGCACGCCGACATCGATGCCGACACCATCAATGCGGTGCTCGAAGAAGGCGGCAAGTTCGCCGCCAACGTGCTCGCGCCGATCAACCAGAGCGGTGACGAAGAAGGCTGCTTGCTCGACAAAACCACGCACGAGGTCAAGGCGCCGACCGGCTTCAAGGCCGCGTACGCGCAGTTCGTCGAGGGTGGCTGGCCGGCGTTGAGCTGCGACCCGGCGTTCGGCGGCCAGGGCCTGCCGATGGTGATGAACCAGTGCATGTACGAGATGATGAACTCGGCCAACCAAGCCTGGACCATGTACCCCGGCCTGTCGCACGGCGCGTACGAAGCGCTCCAAGCGCACGGCTCCGAAGCGCAAAAGGCGATGTACTTGCCCAAGCTCACCAGCGGCGAGTGGACCGGAACAATGTGCCTGACCGAATCGCACTGCGGCACCGACCTCGGGCTGTTGCGCAGCAAGGCCGAACCCCAGGCGGATGGCAGCTTCCGACTCACCGGCAACAAGATCTTCATCTCGGCCGGCGAACACGACTTGGCTGAGAACATCATCCACCTCGTGCTCGCGCGCCTGCCCGATGCGCCTGCCGGCTCGAAGGGCATCTCGCTGTTCGTCGTGCCCAAGTTCCTCGTCAATTCCGATGGCACGCCGGGCGCGCGCAATCCGATCTTCTGCGGCGGGCTCGAACACAAAATGGGTATCCACGGCAACGCCACCGCCCAGATCAACCTCGACGGCGCGGTCGGCACGCTGGTCGGCCAGCCGAACAAGGGCCTGGCGGCGATGTTCGTGATGATGAACGCGGCGCGTTTGGGTGTGGGCATGCAGTCGCTCGGCCTGACCGAAGTGGCTTATCAGAACGCTGCGGCGTATGCGAAAGACCGCATTCAGATGCGCTCGCTCTCGGGCGTGAAAAACCCCGACAAGCCGGCCGATTCGATCATCGTGCACCCCGATGTGCGCAAGATGCTGTTGACCGCACGCGCGTACGCCGAAGGCGGCCGTGCACTCGCGATGTGGACCACGCTGCAGATCGACAAGGAACTCAGCAGCGACGACGAAACCGTGCGCGCCGAGTGCGCCGACATGGTCGCGCTCGTCACGCCGATCGTGAAAGCCTTTCTGACCGACAACGCCTGGATCGCGACCTCGCACTGCATGCAGGTGTTCGGTGGCCACGGTTACATCCGCGAGTGGGGCATGGAGCAGTACGTGCGCGACGCCCGCATCAACATGATCTACGAGGGCACGAACACGATTCAGTCGCTCGACCTGCTCGGCCGCAAGGTGCTCGGCGACAACGGCGCGAAGCTGAAGAAGTTCGGCAAGCTGATTTCTCAGTTCGTCGAGGACGAAGGCACCGATGAAGCCATGCAGGAGTTCATCAACCCGCTTGCCGACCTCGGCGACAAGGTGACGAAGCTCACGACCTAGATCGGCATGAAAGCGTTCAAGAACCCTGACGAAGTGGGTGCTGCGGCGGTCGATTACCTGCGCGTGTGCGGCCACCTCGTGTTCGCGTACTTTTGGGCACGCATGGCGAAGGTCGCGTTGGCCAAGGTCGACAGTGGCGACCCGTTCTACAAGGCCAAGCTAATCACCGCGCGCTTCTACTTCGCCAAGCTGCTGCCCGAAACGGCGACACTGATCCGCACCGCGCGCGCCGGCTCCGCCTCGTTGATGGAGATGGACGAAGCGCTGTTCTGATCGCGCGACTCGACAACCAAGAAAGACAACACCATGGCTCGCTACCCCCGACGAATCGCCGCCGCCTTGGGCTTGGTTCTGGTCGCTTCGATCGCCCATGCACAGGCCACGCCGGCCGGCCTGTGGAAGACGGTCGACGACGATGGCAAGAAGGAAACTTCACTGATCCGCATCACCGAGTCGGGCGGCGTTCTCACCGGTCGGATCGAGAGGCTGCTCGACCCCGCTTCGAAGGCCGATGCGGTCTGCGACAAGTGCACCGACGACCGCAAGGACAAGCCGATCGTCGGCATGATGCTGATTCGCGGTGTGAAGCAGAGCGAATCGGACAAGACCCGCTGGGACGGTGGCGAGATCCTCGATCCGGACAACGGCAAGACCTACAAAGTGCGCCTGACGCCCGGCGAGGCCGGCAAGACCCTCAAGGTGCGCGGCTACATCGGCGCGCCGATCATCGGCCGCACGCAGACCTGGATCAGGGCCGAATAAGCAATCTGCATTGAATCGAAGGAACAAAGATGAACCGATTCCCAGTCCGCAAGGTCGCCGTGCTCGGCGCCGGCGTGATGGGCGCGCAGATCGCCGCCCACCTCGTCAATTGCAAAGTACCCGTGATCCTGTTCGATCTGCCGGCGAAGGACAAAGACGGGGCAGGGGCCCTGTCTTCCAGTTTCTCGAAGAACAGCATCGTGACGAGGGCCGTCGAAGGCTTGAAGAAGCTCAAGCCGGCGCCGCTCGGCATCGTTGAAGACGCGGCGCTGATCCAGCAGGCCAACTACGAAGAGCACCTCGATCTGCTGAAAGACTGCGACCTGATCATCGAGGCCATCGCCGAGCGCATGGACTGGAAGCTCGCGCTCTACGAAAAGATCGCGCCGGCGATCCCTGCGCACGCGATCGTCGCGAGCAACACCTCGGGCCTGTCGATCACGAAGCTGTCGCAAGTACTGCCCGAGGCCATCAAGCCGCGCTTTTGCGGCATTCACTTCTTTAACCCGCCGCGCTACATGGCGCTGGTCGAGCTGATCAACACACCGACGACGAACCCGGAGATCCTCGACCAGCTCGAAGCCTTCGTCACCACTGCGCTCGGCAAAAGCGTGGTGCGCGCGATGGACACGCCGAACTTCATCGCAAACCGCGTCGGCATCGCCGGCATGCTCGCGACGATGAAGGAGGCCGAGACCTTCGGGCTCACCTACGACGTGGTCGACGACCTGACCGGCAAGAAGCTCGGCCGTGCGTCGAGCGGCACCTTCCGCACCGCGGATGTGGTCGGGCTCGACACGATGTCGCACGTCATCAAGACCTTGCAAGACAACCTTGCCGACGATCCTTTCTTTTCGAGCTACGCAACGCCGAAGGTGCTCGCGACGCTGATCGAGCGCGGCGCACTCGGCTCGAAGACCGGGGCTGGCTTCTACAAAAAAGTCGGCAAGGACATCCAACGTCTCGACCCCACGACCGGCGAATACGTGACGGGCGGCGGCAAGGCCGACGAGATCGTCGCGCGCATCCTGAAGAAGCCGCCGGCCGAACGCCTGAAGCTGCTGCGCGAATCGAAGAACCCGCAGGCGCAGTTCCTGTGGGCGATCCTGCGCGACAGCTTTCACTACGCGGCGGTTCACTTGGCCGACATCGCCGAGAGCGCGCGCGACATCGACTTCGCGATGCGCTGGGGATTCGGCGTCAGCCAGGGCCCGTTCGAGTTGTGGCAGGCGGCCGGCTGGAAGACAGTTGCGCAGTGGATCAAGGAAGACATCGACGCCGGCAAGGCGCTGAGCGCGGCGCCGCTGCCGAATTGGGTGTTCGAGGGCCCTGTTGCCGCGCACCAAGGCGTGCACCGTGCCGAGGGTTCGTGGAGCGCATCGCACTCGACTTGGGTCGCGCCGAGCACGCTGACGGTCTACCAGCGCCAGGCCTTTCGCGAAACGGTTTTCGGCGCCGGCGCGCAGATGCCTCTGGCCTCGGGAACCGAGGTCTTCAAGAACGACGAAGTACGCGTCTGGACGCTGGACGGCGAAGTGCTGATCGCCAGCATCACCGCGAAGCTGCACCTGATCAGCGAGCACGTCACGCAAGGCTTGTCGAAGGCGATCGAGCTTGCGGAGGCCGGCTACAAGGGCCTCGTGATCTGGTCGCCCGACGACATGTTTTCGGCCGGCGCGAACTTGGAGTCGATGATGCCAGTCTTCATGAAGAGCGGCGGCAAAGGCATCCTGCCCGAAGTGAAGAAGCTGCAAGACATGATGCTGCGGATGCGCTATGCCGCGGTGCCAGTCGTGGCGGCGGTGCGCGGCATCGCACTCGGCGGTGGCTGCGAGATCGCGGTCTACACAGCCAAGCGTGTCGCGGCGATGGAAAGCTACATGGGGCTGGTCGAAGTCGGAGTCGGGTTGATCCCGGCTGGCGGCGGCCTGACCTACATCGCGCGGCGTGCGGCTGAGATGGCGTCGGCTGGAAATGCAGGCGCCGACATCTTCAAGTTTCTGAGCGATGGCTTCACGAACGCGGCGATGGCGAAGGTCGGCACGAGCGCAATCGAGTCGCGCAAGCTCGGCTACCTGTTGTGGAGCGACGTGGTCGTGCCGAACAAGGATGAGTTGCTGCACGTCGCCTCGCAACAGGCGAAGGCGATGCACGAGTCGGGCTACCGCGCGCCTTCGAGGTCGCTGTTTGCGGTCGCCGGCCGCAATGCCATCGCGACGATCAAGGTGCAACTCGCGAACATGCGTGAGGGCGGTTTCATCAGCGCGCACGATTTCCACATCTCGGCGCTGATTGCCGAGGTGGTTTGCGGCGGCGATGTCGATGCCGGCTCGATGGTCAGCGAGGAGTTCCTGATGGCACTCGAACGCAAGCACTTTTGCGCATTGCTCGACCACCCGAAAACGCAGGAACGAATCATGGGCATGCTGCAGACGGGCAAGCCGGTGCGGAATTGATGACCGAACACCCTCACCCCGACCCTCTCCTGCGTGCGGGAGAGGGAGTCAATGCCCAGCCTCTCCCGCGTGCGGGAGAGGGAGCTGGTTCCATCTCCCGCACGCGGGAGAGGGTTAGGGTGAGGGTGAGGGTGAGGGCGCGCGAGTTGCGCCGATCGTCTCCCGACGCCGGACGCGCGATCTGGAGTGCCCTGCGCAGCCGCCAACTCGACGGCTACAAGTTTCGTCGGCAGCACCTGATCGGTCGGTTCTTCGCCGACTTCGCGTGCGTCGAAGCGATGCTGGTCGTCGAGCTCGACGGCGGGCAGCACCTCGAGGCCGAGGCGATCGAAGCGGATGCGCGTCGCACTCGCGCGATGAAGCCGAATGGCCTTCACGTCAGCGGTTCGACGATCGGCAGGCATTGGTCGAGCACGACGGTGTTTTGGCGTCGATCCTGCAGTGGCTGCTTGTCCATCACCCTCACCCCAACCCTCTCCCGCGTGCGGGAGAGGGAGTCAATGCCCATCCTCACCCGCGTGCGGGGGAGGGAGTCAATGCCCATCCTCTCCCGTGTGCGGGAGAGGAAGTGAATACAAAGGACTGAACCATGAGCAAGCAAGTTCAAGAGGCGTACATCGTCGCCGCCACCCGCACGCCGATCGGTCGTTCGGGGCGCGGCTTTTTCAAGAACACTCGGCCCGACGACCTGCTGGTCGCGGCGATCAAAAGCGCGATGCGCCAGGTGCCGTCGCTCGACGCCGGGGCGATCGAAGACGCGATCATCGGTTGCTCCTTCCCCGAGGGCGAACAAGGCATGAACATGGCGCGCATCGCAGTCGCCTTGTGCGGCTTTCCGAAGCCGGTCGGCGGTGTGACCGTGAACCGCTTCTGCGCTTCGGGCATTACCGCGATCCAGATGGCGGCCGACCGCATCCGCGTCGGTGAGGCCGATGTGCTGATCGCCGGGGGCGCCGAGTCGATGAGCCTGGTGCCGATGGGTGGCAACAAGCCGTCGTTCAACCCGGCGATTTTCGAGCGCGACGAGAACATCGGCATCGCGTACGGCATGGGCATCACGGCCGAGAACGTGGCCAAGCAATGGAAGGTTTCGCGCGAGGCGCAAGACGCGTTCGCGCTCGAGTCGCACCTGCGCGCCATCATGGCTCAAGCCGCGGGGGAGTTCACCGACGAGATGACGCCGATCGACATCGTCGACCGCTTTCCGAACCTGCTCACCAGTGAACAAGGCACGAAGACTCGCACCGTCAGCCTCGACGAAGGCCCGCGTGCCGACACCTCGCTCGAAGGCCTGGCCAAGCTGCGCCCTGTGTTTGCCGCCAAGGGCTCGGTCACCGCCGGCAACAGCTCGCAGACCAGCGACGGCGCGGGTGCGCTGATCCTCGCGAGCGAGAAGGCCGTGAAGCTTTACGGCCTGACGCCACTGGCGCGTTTCGTCAGCTTCGCGGCGCGCGGCGTGCCGCCCGAGATCATGGGCATCGGCCCGATCGAGGCGATTCCGGCAGCGTTGAAGTACGCGAACCTGCAGCTCTCGGACATCGACTGGATCGAGCTGAACGAGGCTTTCGCGGCGCAGTCGCTCGCGGTGATCGAGAGCGTCGGCCTCGACCCGGCCAAGGTCAATCCGATGGGCGGCGCGATCGCGCTCGGCCACCCGCTCGGCGCCACCGGCGCGATCCGCGCCGCGACCGTGATTCATGCGCTGCGCCGCCACAACCTGAAGTACGGCATGGTAACGATGTGCGTGGGCACGGGCCAAGGCGCGGCCGGCATCTTCGAGCGCGTCTGATCGGATGGATGCGCAGCGTCGCAGCGCCGTGCGCAAGGTCGGCATCGTCATCGGCATCGGCGCGCTCGCGGCGCCGGTCGTCGTCAGCCTGGTGCGGCCGGCGCCGCTCGGCTCGGAGCGCTTCGCGTCGATCGATGCGGCGCTGAACACGCTGAGGCGACTCGAGACCGCCGCGCCGCGCATGAGCGGCGCTTGGGATCTGGCCCACGTGCTGCACCACACCGCGCAGAGCATCGAGTACTCGATGGCGGGGTTCCCGGCGCTCAAGCCCGCGTGGGTTCGCGCGACGCTGGGCCGCTATGCGTTCGTGCTGTTCGATTCGCGCGGAACGATGTCGCATGACGTGGCCGAGCCGATTCCCGGCGCGCCGGGAATCGCGCAAGGCCAGCCGCTCGGCCCGGCCGTCGACCGTGCCGTCGCGGCGCTGCGGGCTTTCGACGCCTACGCCGGCCCGCTGCAGCCGCACTTCGCCTACGGTGCGCTCGACAAACCGGCCTACACGCGCGCGCACCTGATGCATTTGGCCAACCACTGGAACGAAGTCGTCGTCACGGCATGAACACCTCAATCAAGGAAACCGCAACATGACCATCAAGACCGCCACGTTGAACGGCGTCGCGACCATCGAAATCGCGCGCCCCGAGAAGAAAAACGCCATCACCGGCGCGATGTACCAACTGATGGCCGACGCACTCGACGCTGCCAAGGCCGACCCGGCCGTGCGCGCCGTGCTGATCACCGGGCAGCCGGGCATCTTCACCTCGGGTAACGACATCGAAGACTTCATGCAACGCCCGCCCGGAACGACCGAATCGCCGGTCTTTGTTTTCATGAAGGCGCTGATGGCATTTGACAAGCCGGTGATCGCGGCCGTGACCGGCGCGGCGATCGGCATCGGCACGACACTGCTGCTGCACTGCGACTTCGTCTACGTGAGCGATGAAGCGCGCCTCGCGATGCCGTTCGTGAGCCTCGGCTTGGTGCCCGAATTCGCGTCGAGCCTGATCGTGCCGCAGCTGATGGGCAACGTGCGCGCGGCCGAGAAGCTGCTGCTCGGCGACCCGTTCACCGGTGCCGACGCGGTCGATTGCGGCATCGCCAATGCGGTGTTGCCATCCGCCGAGGTCATGCCCCATGCACGCCGCATCGCCGAGCGCTTCAACGCGCTGCCACCGGGCGCCGTGCGCGACAGCAAGCGGCTGATGCGCAGCGCCCGCGCCAAGCTCGCGGCCGAGACCATCGCGGCCGAGGGCGAGGTGTTCAGCAAGCGGCTGCGCAGCCCCGATGCGCAAGAGGCGTTCAGCGCGTTTTTCCAGAAGCGCAAGCCCGACTTCTCGACGTTCTGAGCGGTCGCCGGTGGCAGCCGGGTCGCTGCACGGCCGGGCGTCAGATTGTTCACGGGCACAGTGCACGCGCGCCTTCAATGTGCGGCTGCGTCTGCCGATAACGCTCAGAGAATCTTGCTGAATATTGCAGGATGCGACGGAGGTCTTCGGTGTCAGGTGTTCAGACGTGATCGAGCTGCATTCCAGCATTTTCCGGCTCAAGCTGTTGCTCGGCGCACTGGTGAGCTGCGCGGCTTTGGCCGTCAGTTCGGCGCATGGCAGCGAGGGTTTGGACGCTGATTTCCTCGGTGCGTTCGATGCTGTGTTCGACACGAGCGCGTCGACGGCTGCTGAGGGCGGCCGGTCGGGTGTTTGGGCGCGCTGGCAGCCGAGCGTCGAGCGCTTCGAGCAAGGCGACCGCGCGCACGCACCGGCCGAAGGCGGTGTCGTCTTCGTCGGCAGTTCGTCGATCAGTTTCTGGAACGACTTGCCAGCCCAGTTCCTTGCGCACAACGTGGTTCAGCGCGGTTTGGCCGGCGCCAGCATGGCCGATTGCGCGCACCTCGCAGATCGCCTGATCCTGCCGTACCGGCCGCGCGTGGTCGTGGTCTATGCCGGTGACAACGATCTGGCCGCCGGCGTAGCGCCCAAGCAGATCGCCGCGGCCTACGCCGATCTGGTGCGGCAGGTTCATGCCGCATTGCCCGCGACCAAGGTCGTGTTCGTGTCGATCAAGCCGAGCCCGTTGCGTGAGGCGCTGATGCCGCTGGCCCGCATGACCAACGCCTTGATCGCCGCACAGACCGAGACCGACCACCGGCTCGATTTCGTGAACGTCTTCACGGTCATGCTCGACTCGGCCGATCACGTGCGCCGCGAGCTTTTTCGCGCCGACGGCCTGCACCTGAACGCTGCCGGTTATGCACTCTGGCGCGACGCGATTACCGAGCACCTCGATTAGGGGGAAAGCAGTGGCGTGACGCGCCACGACCACGCTCTAGCGAGCAGGTCTTGGCACAATCTAGCCACTGATGTCAGCGGGTGCCACAGCCCACTGCGCAGCGGAGGTGCAACGGATGGGCGGCAAGAACTTCGAACGCGGCTCGAGCGTCTGGCAACAGAGCGAAGTGCCGTGGGCGAGCACCACGCAAATGAGCGGCATCGCGGCGGCGCCGCAACCCGCTGCGCCGCTCGCCACGCCGCGCAACAATTTCGACGGGCTGCGCCTGATCGCGGCGTTGCTGGTGGTCTACGGCCACCAGATGCTTGACCAGACCGGAACCTCCGGCTTGCGCCTCGTGATGTTCTTTTCCATCAGCGGTTTTCTCGTCGCCGGGAGCTGGCAAGCCGACCCGCATGTCGGCCGTTTCCTGACCCGGCGCATGCTGCGCATCTGGCCCGCGTACGCTACGCTGATCGTGATTTGTGCGGCAGTCACTTGCGCGTTTCCTGCGCCCGACATGCCCGAAATTTCTCGGCTGGCCTCGGCCTTCTACCTCAGCAACCTTTGGTTCGCCGGCTTCGACTGGTCGTTCTTCGCGGGCCGCGCGCCGTTCATGAACCAGTCGCTCTGGATGATGCCGTTCGAGGTCGACATGTACATCGCGTTCGCGGCCGTGGCGCTGCTGGGCCGGCGCTGCCGGATCGTCGCTGCGGCGGCCCTGCTGTTGCTGGCATTGCGGGCGCCGCAGGCCATGTCGGCAACCGGCGGCTTGCTCGACTGCTGGTCGTTCTACTTCGGCGGGTTTTTCGCATTCGGAATTCTTCTTCGGGAAGTGCCGCAGCTGCGGCGCTCGCTGCCGGTGGCCGCCTCTGTCGCATGTGGAGTCGCGTTGTTGTGGTGTGGCGAGCGCACGGCTGGTCTGCTGCTCGTGATCGCGCCCGCGGCGGTCTGGATCGGCCAACGGTCGTGGGTCGGACTTCGCTCCGCCGCACGCTTCGGTGATCTCTCGTTCGGCATCTACCTCTGGTCGTATCCGGTCAAGCAGGTGACGCGGTTGTGGCTCGACCCGCACCTACCGATGGCGCTGCAGTTGGCCGTGGTGCTGGTGCAGGCGATTGCGATCGCGTGGGTGTCTTGGCGCGTCATCGAAGCGCCTTCGCTGCGCCTAAAGCCGGGCAGGGCGTCGGCGGACAAACAGCCGGCCTTGCAAGCAGGCGGCCGATCGGCCGGTCCCGCGGTCGCTGCCGCATAGCGTCGTCTCGCCTGCGCTGTCACGCAGCGCCGGCTCGTCGGCGCGGTCCCTTACAGTGGGCGGCATGGTCGAGGCTGAAGAACATGTGGCGTGACATGATCCATTTGTCGAGGGGTGCGCCGCGCGTACATTGATGGGAACCGCGTTCAAGCTGGTGCTCTTACCGTTGCTGATCGTGCAGGCCAAGCGTGCGCGGCGCCGTGCGCCGCCACTGCCCGAGGCCGAAGGAGCGCGTGAAGGTCAACTCGGCAGCGGCGCCCACGCGCTGCGCGTGCTGATCACCGGCGATTCGTCGGCGGCCGGTGTCGGCGTGTCAAGCCAGGATCACGCCTTCGCCGGCCACTTCACGCGCACGCTGCACCGCCGCAGCGGCCGTGCGCTGCGCTGGCGCCTGCGTGCCAAATCGGGACTGACGACGCAGCAGGTGCACGCGCTGCTGCGCGCCGACCCACCGCCCGTGGCCGACGTCGCGGTCGTGCTGACCGGCGTCAACGACGTGATCGACCTGATCCCGCCGCGCCGCGCGGTGCAGCACCGCGCGGCACTTGCAGAGTGGCTGCTCGGCGAGGGGCGGGCGCGCTATGTGTTGTTTGCGCCGCTGCCGCCGATCGATCAGTTCTGGTTGCTGCCGCGGCTGCTGCGCCGCGTGATGGCCGACGACGCGCGCCTGCACGACCAAGCGATGGCGCGCTGGGCCATGCCGATGACGCACGTGTTTCACACGCCGATCGCGTTGCAGCTCGCGCCGGCGGCGATGTCGCGTGACGGCTTTCACCCGGGCGAGCCGGTCTACCGCGCCTGTGGCGAAGCGCTCGCGCGTTTCGTGGTCGACAAAATCCTTCCGATGGAGACATGAAATGTCCAACACAAGCCTCAAGGGCAAGACCCTGTTCATCTCCGGCGCCTCGCGCGGCATCGGTTTGGCGATTGCCAAGCGCGCTGCGGCCGACGGCGCCAACATCGTGATCGCCGCAAAAACCAGCGATCCGAACCCGAAGCTGCCCGGCACCATCCATTCCGCCGCGGCCGAGATCGAAGCCGCCGGCGGCCACGCGCTCGCGCTGAAGACGGACATCCGCGACGAGGCCAGCGTGCTCGCTGCGGTGGCCAGCGCGGTGGCTCATTTCGGCGGCATCGACATCCTCGTCAACAACGCCAGCGCGATCAGCCTGACGCCGACCACCGCAACGCCGATGAGGCGCTTCGACCTGATGTTCGGCGTGAACGTGCGCGGCACCTATCTGTGCACGCAGAGCTGCCTGGCCGAGCTGATCAAGTCGGCGCAGGCCGGGCGCAACCCGCACGTGCTGAACATGTCGCCGCCGCTTTCGATGCGCGAGCACTGGTTCAGCCCGCACGTGGCCTACACGATGGCCAAGTACGGCATGAGCGAATGCACGCTCGGCCACGCCGGTGAGTTCAGGCCGTACGGCATCGGCGTCAACAGTTTGTGGCCGCGCACCGCGATCGCGACGGCGGCGCTGCAAATGATCCCCGGGGTCGATTTGGCGCGGTGCCGAACGCCCGAAATTCTGTCGGATGCCGCCTACATCGTGCTTACCAGCGATGCCAAATCGACCACCGGCAACTTCTTCATCGACGACGTTTTGCTGCGTCAGCACGGCGTCATCGATCTCGAAAAATACAGCGTGACGCCCGGTACGACCGACTTCATCCCCGACTTTTTCGTCGACTGATCCGGACGCGCGCGAGTGGCTACCGCGCCGCACGCCGCACCGAAGATGCGGGGCTGGCGCGCAGACTTTCGCGCCGCAGGGTCTGCTAGCGTCCGCGTCTGATGACATTGACAGACCCCCCTCCGCCGTCGGCGCAGACAGCGCTGTTCCTTGATTTCGACGGCACGCTGGCACCGATGGCGCCGCGCCCTCAGGATGTGCGTGTGCCTAGCTGGGTGCGGCCTACGCTGCAGGCGCTGGCGAGCCGGCTCGGCGGAGCGGTCGCCATCGTCAGCGGCCGGCCGCTGGCGCAGATAGACGCATTCATCGCCCCCTTGCGGCTGCCGTTGGCAGGTGCGCATGGTGCCGAGTGGCGCGGCGCTACCGGTCGAATCCAACGCGAACCCGGCGAGCCGCCACCGACCGTGCTGCAGGCCGCGCGCGTGCTCGTTGCCAAACACGTCGGGCTGATCCTCGAATCGAAGCCGAGCGGCTTCTCGCTTCACTACCGCGCTCGCCCCGAGCTCGAGAGCGAGTGTCGTGATGCGTTGTTCGCCGCGCTCGCCGCGGCACCCGAGGCCGCGGCCGTATGGCAATGGCTGCACGGCCACTTCGTGTTCGAGTTGAAGCAGCGTTCGGTGTCGAAGGGGATGGCAGTGCGTGCATTGCTGGCCGAGGCACCGTTCGCGGGGCGCGTGCCGGTGTTCGTGGGCGACGACGTGACCGACGAGGACGGCATCGTGGCCGTGCAGGAGGCCGGCGGCTACGGCGTGCGTGTCGGCGGCGGCGCGTCGCAGGCGCGCTTTCGGTTGGCCGATACCGAGGCGGTCGGCGCATGGCTGACGGCAGCGGTGGCTACGGGCCTGTCGGCATCGGGGGACTCGCACGGATGAGCCGTCTCGTCGTCGTATCGAACCGGGTCGGTGACCCACGCAAGGCGGCCGCCGGAGGCCTCGCGGTCGCGCTCGGCGACACGTTGTCGCAAAGCGGCGGGGTCTGGTTCGGCTGGAGCGGCAAGGTCAACGAAACCGGCGCACCGGGCGAGGCCGAGCTGCACACGCATCGCGCGGGCGCGGTGCAACTCGTGACGATCGACCTCTCGCGCGTCGACCACGATACCTACTACACCGGCTACTCGAATCAAGCGCTGTGGCCGGCGCTGCACTACCGGCTCGATCTGGCCGATTTCGGCGCTGGTTTTTTTGCCGGCTACCAGCGCGTGAACCGGCTGTTCGCACGCAAGCTCGCCGCGCTGCTCAAGCCCGACGACGTGATCTGGGTGCACGACTACCACCTGATCCCGCTGGCCGCCGAGTTGCGTGCGCTCGGCTGCCGCCAGCGCATCGGCTTCTTCCTGCACGTGCCGTTGCCGCCACCACCGATCCTCGCGGCGATCCCCGGTCACGAGTGGCTGATGCGCTCGTTCTTCGCCTACGACCTGGTCGGCCTTCAGGCGCAAAGCGACGCCGATCATTTCGCGCGGTTCGTGGTCGAAGAGGCGAAGGCGACTGCGCTCGGTGACAGTGAGTTCGAGGCCTTCGGCCGGCGCGTGGTCGCGCGTGCGTTTCCGATCGGCATCGATCTCGACGAATTTCAGCGCCTCGCCGGCAGCACCGAGTCGCGCGATACCGAGGCGATGCTGCGTGACCAGTACAGCAAGCGCCGGCTGCTGGTCGGCGTCGACCGGCTCGATTATTCGAAGGGCCTGCCGCAGCGCT
This sequence comes from Rhizobacter sp., assembly GCA_031363645.1. Classification (GTDB taxonomy): domain Bacteria; phylum Pseudomonadota; class Gammaproteobacteria; order Burkholderiales; family Burkholderiaceae_C; genus LMDS01. The sequence continues at coordinate 21,975 of JANLUW010000125.1, forward strand.
TTCGCGCGTTCCGCGAGTTGCTCGAGAACTACCCCGAGAACCGCAACAGCGCCACGCTGATCCAGATCGCCTCGCCGACGCGCGAGACGGTCGACGCTTACGGCGAGCTGCTGCACGACCTCGAAGGCTTGGCTGGCGAGATCAACGGAGACTTCGGCGAACTCGACTGGATGCCGATCCGCTACCTTCACCGCACCTTGGCGCGACGCCGCTTGCCGGCGCTGTACCGCTGCGCCCGCGTTGCACTCGTCACGCCGCTGCGCGACGGCATGAACCTGGTCGCCAAAGAGTACGTGGCGATGCAGGATGAAGCCGATCCAGGGGTGCTGGTGCTGTCGCGCTTCGCCGGTGCGGCCGAGCAGATGCACGAGGCGGTGCTGGTGAACCCGTACGACATTCCTGCCACCGCGCAGGCGATCCAGCGCGCGCTGCAGATGTCGCTCACCGAGCGGTGCGAGCGGCAAGCAGCGCTGCTCGCGCGGGTGCGCACGAACGACGTGCACTGGTGGCGCAAGACCTTTCTCGATGCGCTTTCGGCGATCGAACCGCGCCTGCGCAGCGAAGCTTGACCCAATGCTGTTCGCGTAGTCCGTTCGGGCCGAGCCTGTCGAAGCCCGACCCGGCGCGGCCGGTCAGCTTGTCGGAATCAACCGCGGCTTGCCGTTTTGGTCGATCGCCACATAGGTGAGGTTCGCCTCGGTCACCTTCACCACCTGCAGGTTCGCCGGATCGCGTTCGGCATAGACCTCGACGTTGACCGTCACCGAGGTGCGGCCGATGCGCTCGACCGTGGCGTAAAAACTCAGCAGGTCGCTGACCGACACCGGCTGCTTGAAGATGAACTCGTTGACCGCGACCGTGACGATGCGGCCCTTCGCGATGCGTGCCGGCAGCACCGCGCCGGCGATGTCGACCTGCGCCATGATCCAGCCACCGAAGATGTCACCGTTGCCGTTCGCGTCGGCCGGCATCGGCATCACGCGCAGCACGAGCTGGCGGTCATCGGGCAAACGCAATTTCGCGGGCGCATCGGGCGCGGGGCTGTCGGCTCGAACGTGGGGCATCCGGTTCACCTGCTTGTTGTTCTTGCCCGGATTCTTCCACCTTTGCGCGCGACGCCATGCGAAGATTCTTGCGGTCCTCTTGCACAATAACCCCGCACGATGCCGCCAATCAAAACAAACCGGAGGACCCGATGACCGACCTGAAGACCGCCGAAAGAGCAGCCGAAAGCCTGCGCTCGAACAAGACCCTCACCTGGGTCATCTACGGCCTCTATGCCGCGAGCTTTGTCGTTGGCGTCACGGGCATCGCCGCGATCA